>JAFGWD010000333.1 GCA_016937315.1 Rhodospirillaceae bacterium | reverse complement strand
GCGATTAGGCGCCCATCTTTCAAGATTGCGACGCGGTCGGCATCCATGGCTTCTTCGAAAATGTGCGTGGTCATGACCACGGTCATTCCGGTTTCCCGTTGTAGGGTGGCCAGGGTGTTGTGAAATGCGCGGCGGCTTGTGGGGTCCAGGCCGGTGGTGGGCTCGTCCAGCAGAAGGATTGGCGGTGCCGGGATCAAGCATTTCGCCAGTTCGGCTTGCCTTTGTTGTCCGCCGGAAAGTTGTCCGGCGGGGATATCTAAGCGGTCGGTGATCTGGCTCCACGCGGTGATTTCGGCGATGCGTTGCCGTAAGTCTTGTTTGCCGATGCCATGCAAGCGCCCGAACAAAGTCAGATTTTCGCGCACGCTGAGAATGCCATCCAAAGCCGGAGCCTGAAACACCACACCTACCGCACGGCGTGCCGCACTGCTGCCGCAGATCGCACCGTTTAGAGTGGCGCTGCCCATACTGGGTTGCAGGCCTCCGGCCAAAATTTTGAACAGTGTTGATTTGCCGCTGCCATTGGGGCCGATGACGACACAGAAGCTGCCGTCAGAGATCGACAGATTGAGTCCGTCCAGAGCCAGAAACGCCGGGGACTTGCGCCTCCTAGGGTAGCGGTGGCTGAGTTGATCGATGACTATCATCGGAAGGAAAGTCCTTGAAACGCAAGAGGGAAGTCCGAGGCAACCAGGCTCCGGTCTTCCATATGGTCGCCGTCGGCTTTAGAGTAAACCCCGATACAGGGATTTCGGGGAGGCCTGATGATTGTCGCGCAGATCAGTGATCCGCACCTGACTGCCGATGGTGCGCCGGTTCATGGAGTTGTCGATGCCGATGAGGCTCTGCGGCGCACCATCGCGGCCGTAAATGCTCTGGTCCCGCAACCCGACGTGGTGTTGGTGACCGGCGACTTGACTCACGATGGAGCGCTTCAGGCGACCCATCGTGTGCGTTGTCTGCTGATGGGTTTGCATGCTCCGGTGCAGGTGGTGGGCGGTAATCACGATCTGCGGAATTCGGTTCGGGCTGTCTTTGGTCCCTTTCCCGAGGTCGATGGGGCGGGAGGGATTGTTTATGCGGTGGAGGATTATGCGGTGCGTCTGTTGGCGCTGGATGCGTCCACCGACGATCCGTTCCGCTCGACGTTGCCGGAATCTCAGGTGGTTTGGCTGGCGGCGCGTCTGGCCGAGGCGCCAACTCGCCCGACCATACTCTTTTTACATCATCCACCGTTTGATACGGGTATTGCTTGGTTGGATGAAATGGGAATCGCCGAAGGGCGTCACGAAATCGGTGCGTTGATAGCCGCGCACGGGAACGTTGCGGCGATTCTGTGTGGTCATTTGCATCGGCCGATGCGGGGCCAATGGTATGGGGTGCCGGTGCTGGCGGCACCCTCCGTGATGAACCGCGTGATTTTCAGCGGATACCGGGATGATGATACACCCATTATCACGGTAACGGCCCCGCCAGGTTTCGTTGTCCATCATTGGAGTGAGGCATCGGGCCTGTGTTCCACATTGCACTTTTTGGACGGTCATGCCGAGAACTGGGGAACCCCTTGTCCCGACCCGTGTCCTCCTTGTTGACGGGCTTGTGGTGATATTTGCTGTGGCTGTTATAAGCCAAGGTCCAGGCTAAGCCTGCGCGGTTGGGTGTTGAAGATTCTTGGCCCCCTCTGTAAACCGTGATGTATGGATGGGGGTTGGTTGATTTCTAAAGCGCTGAGGATATTGCTCGGTTGTTTTTTTCGGGTTCCGACATAAATGCCATAAGTTGTTTATGGATTTGGGGATTGTGCCGTGACTCGACCGACAGTGCCGCCCACAGGGATTGAGCGAACTTGGCCAGATACGCAGCTGATTGTCAGCAAAACCGATACCAAGGGCATCATCACCTATGCCAATAAAGTGTTTTGTGGTGTTGCGGGTTACCAGGAGTCTGAACTGGTCGGGCAAAATCACAATATCATTCGGCATCCCGATATGCCTCGTTGTGTATTCAAATTGCTGTGGGACACCGTTCAGGCGGGCGAAGAAATTTTCGCGTATGTCGTGAACCAAGCTAAGCTTGGAGATCATTATTGGGTCTTAGCCCATGTGACACCAACGTTTGACAGCAACATGCGGATCATTGGCTATCATTCGTCGCGACGGGTTCCTCGACGTGATGCCGTGGATGGTGTGATTGGCCTGTACCGCCAACTTCTTGCCATTGAGGCCGGTCATAGCAGCCCAAAGGATGGCATGGCGGCTTCCGAGGCGGCATTAATGGATATTTTGAAAGCCAAGGGGGTTGCTTACGATGAGTTTGTTTTCTCTCTTTGACACAAAAACGTTGTCATCAATTACCAAGGCCAGTCTTGGAAATTGGGCTTCCCTCGTGGCTTTAATGGGGCTGGTGGTATGGGGCGTCTTGGAACGGTTGTGGCCTCAAGTGGGTCTGGCAGTGGTTGCGGTGGTTTGCGTGTTCGTCAGCAATCTTTATTTGCGGCGCTCTCTTGGCAGCATCAATAAAGCGGTCAATGCCCTGGAATCCGCGGCGGCGGGCAACCTGAATGAACGCGTTTTAGGGATTCGAGGGCACGGTATCCTGGGGCGCATGCTGCACGACATCAACAGCCTTCTCGACATCTTGGAAGCCTTTGCGAAGGAGGCCGGGGCGGTCATGGATTACGCCAATCGTGGACGCTATTTCCGGCGTATCCTTCTGACTGGCATCAATGGTGAATTTCAGACCTATGCGGCACGGATTAACCAAGGCATTGAAGGCATGGGGCGGACGACGTCGGCTTTGATGGCGACCATTGATGGCATTGGCAGCGGGATTCGTGACGAAGTCGCGCAGGCGACGGAGGAAGCGGGAACCGTGCAGGTGCGGGCTTTGGGTATGCGCGATATGTCGGAACGTGCGGAGAGCGAATCCCGGCGTGTTGCTGCGGCGGCGGACGAAGCCAGTCAGGCGGTCTCTGGGGCCGTTGGGGCCGTGCAACGGGTTTCTGAAAGCATGGATCAGGTGTCTGGCTTGGCCGATAAATCCGCGATGATTGCTGATAACGCGGCTCAGCGGGCGCAACACGCCTCGGAAGTTTTGGGGAATTTGGCTTCTGCGGCGGAAACCATTGGTGCGGTGATTGAATTGATCGACAGCATTGCCGGGCAGACCAATCTTTTGGCCTTGAATGCAACCATCGAAGCGGCACGCGCGGGTGATGCAGGTAAGGGATTTGCCGTGGTTGCTGGCGAAGTCAAGAGCTTGGCCAATCAGACCGCCAAGGCCACCCAAGACATTGGCACACAGATCACGCAGATGCAGACTGTGACCCAGCAGACGGTGGTGGTGATTGGCGACGTTTCGCAGACCATTGCCGATATCAACGAGATTGCACACACCATCCGCTCTACTGTCGAAGGCCAAGTGGGGGTGGTGGAAGAAATTGTTTCCAATATTCATGCGGTTGCCGCATCCGTTGATACGGTGTCCGATGTGATCGGGGAAATCAATGACCACGTTTTGGCGACGGCTCGGGCCTCGGGTGAGGTCTTGGAAGCGGCGGAGAGTTTGTCCACGCGTATGGCGACGATGAACGGTCAGATCGACACCATTATTTCCGAGGCGACGAAACGCTGAGATTCCACATTTTTCCCTGGATGTGGATGCTTGCGCGGGCGTGTTGACGAGAAACACGAGGCGATTTGCCAAAAATGCAGGCAGAGAGGGGACGCCCCTTGTCGTTGACTGAAAATCAGTCCACATTCCGCGAGGGAGGGACGGGATCATTCTTGTGGAGAGACTGGTTTCGTTGCGCTGGGGGTCGGCGCGAAATGAGGCAACGGGTTCTTTTTTTCAAGGAGACCATAACCGATGCGTACCGCCACTTGCGCCGCGTTCGCGGCAGCCTTGACATGCAGCTTGGCCGTTGCCCCCGTATGGGCGTCGGATCGGGTTGTGAACATTTACAATTGGACCGACTATATTGCCGAGGACACCTTGGAAACCTTTTCCAAGCAGACCGGCATCAAAGTGGTCTATGACGTTTATGACAGCAACGAAGTCTTGGAAGCTAAGCTTCTGGCTGGAAAATCCGGCTATGATGTGGTGTTTCCAACGGGGCGTCCTTTTGCTATGCGCCAAATTAAGTCTGGCCTCTATCAAAAACTCGATAAGTCAAAGCTGCCGAACCTGAAGAATATGGACCCGACCTTGATGAAGGCGTTGGCCTCCATTGATCCCGATAACGCTCATGGCGTGCCCTATATGTGGGGGACCACCGGGCTTGGTATCAATGTCGATAAGGTTCGGGCGGTTTTGGGTCCAGACGCAGACATCAGCTCTCTGTCCATGATCTTCAAACCCGAGAACGCGGCAAAGTTGGCGGCGTGTGGACTGACCTTCCTGGATGATCAGGAAGAAACCTTTGCCATGGCGCTGCGGTACTTGGGTAAGGATGTGGCGACGACTCGAAAAAAGGATATTGACGACGCGGCGGACGTGTTCAAACAAATCCGCCCCTACATCAAATATTTCCATGGTTCGCAGTACGTGAATGACCTCGCCAATGGTGATGTTTGTGTGTCTCATGGCTATTCTGGCGATATTTTGCAGGCGAAGGCACGTGCCAAGGAAGCCAAGAATGGCGTCAATATCCGCTATGTCATTCCTAAGGAAGGGGCTGTGCTGTGGACCGATGTGATGTTGATTCCCACGGATGCGCCTCATCCGCAGGAAGCTTTAGCATATATCAACTACATCATGAATCCTGAGGCGGTGGCGAAAATTTCCAATTTTGTCGCCTATGCCAATGCCAACAAGGCGGCGAATGCCTTGGTTGCCGGGGATATTCGTGATGATCCTGGTATTTATCCGCCGCCGGAGGTGATGGATAAACTCTATATGCTGCCAGAAAACAGTCAGAGCTTGATCCGTTATCGGGTGCGGTCGTGGACCCGCGTGAAAACCGGTCAGTAACCGGTGTTTTAAGGGAGGGGTCAAGTATGCCGGTCGCCCAAGGCGCACGTGCGTTGCAGAAATTGGAAACCTGGCAAGATCCAAAGGCCCGGCCCATCGTTCAAATTGAGAACGTGACTAAGGCCTTTGGTTCGCACTATGCGGTGGATGATGTCAGTCTGGAGATTTTCCAGGGCGAGTTCTTTTCGCTGTTGGGGGCTTCCGGCTGCGGTAAAACCACCCTTCTGCGTATGTTGGCGGGCCTGGAGGCCCCGGATTCTGGGCGGATTATCATCGACGGAGCGGACATGACGCATGTCCCTCCGTATCGTCGCCCGGTGAATATGATGTTTCAGTCCTATGCTTTGTTTCCGCACATGTCGGTGGAACAAAACATTGCGTTTGGTCTGAAACAGGAAGGTGCAACCCAGGCGCAGATTCGGGAACGGGTTGCCGAGATGCTGCATTTGGTGCGGTTGGAACCCTATGCGAAACGGCGCCCGCATCAGCTTTCTGGTGGGCAGCGGCAGCGTGTTGCTCTGGCACGTTCTTTGGCCAAGCATCCACGACTTTTGTTGCTGGATGAACCCTTGGGGGCGCTGGACAAAAAACTGCGGGAACATACCCAGTTTGAACTGGTGAATATTCAAGAGCAACTGGGCACCACCTTCATCATGGTGACACACGACCAAGAGGAAGCGATGACCATGTCCACCCGCATCGCGGTGATGGATGAAGGGCGTATTCTTCAGACAGGCAGCCCCGCAACGATTTACGAGTATCCGGCGACTCGTTATGTTGCCGACTTCATTGGGTCGGTGAATCTGTTCGATGGTCGTGTGACGGGCGAGGCGGATGGTGTCTTGCTGATTCATTGCGATGAGGTTGGCTCTACCATGGCAATCGCGCATGGCGAGCCGTTGCCCGTCGGCACACCGGTTTCCGTTGCTTTGCGGCCTGAGAAAATGATGGTGACCGACGTTAAACCGGAAAGCGAATTCAACGTTCTCCGTGGTGTGGTTTCGGAAATTGCCTACCTTGGCGATGTCTCGATTTACTACGTGGCGCTTCCCAATAAGACCTTGGTGCATGTGCAATTGACCAATTTGGCGCGGAACACCAATGCGCCGATGACGTGGGAACAAGATGTCTGGCTGACCTGGGAACCGGAAAACGGCGTGGTGTTGCAGTCATGATGCCGCCTCCCGTGCCGCCCTCTTCCATGTCGTCTGGGCCACCGTCGATTACCTTTATCGGTACGATCTGGCGCTGGTTATTGGGGTTCACCGTCGTTGCACGGGTTCGGGGACTGGCCATGGGCACGGTGTCGTGGGGACGCGCCATGGTGACCGCCGTTCCCTTTCTGTGGCTGGCGTTGTTCTTCGGACTGCCCTTCTTGGTGGTTTTGAAAATCAGTTTTTCCGAGGCGGTGATTGCGCAGCCTCCCTATACGCCGCTTTTGACCTGGGCCGACGATGGCATCATGGTGCTGCGCGTCAACTTCCAGAACTATCTGCTGCTGGTCCAAGATAGCCTGTATTGGATGGCGTATCTGAACTCGGTGCGTCTTGCCGCGATGGCGACGGCAATTTGCTTGTTGTTGGGGTATCCTATGGCCTACGCAATCGCTAAAGCGAAGGCGTCGTTCCGGGTTCCCCTGTTGATGTTAATTATTCTGCCGTTTTGGACCTCGTTCTTGATCCGGGTATACGCCTGGATTGGAATCTTGAAAAACAACGGACTCTTGAACAACCTGTTGATTTGGCTGGGTGTGATTGATCAGCCGTTGCCCTTTATGCACACGGATTTTTCGGTTCTGGTGGGGATTGTCTATTCCTATCTGCCGTTCATGGTCCTGCCGTTGTTCGCCACCTTGTCGCGGATGGACGAATCCTTGCTGGAAGCAGCGGCCGATCTTGGCTGTCGTCCGGGTAAGGCCTTTTTGTCCATTACGTTGCCGTTGTCCATGTCTGGCGTGGTGGCGGGTTCGATGTTGGTGTTTATTCCGGCGGTTGGCGAGTTCGTTATCCCTGATCTTTTAGGTGGTCCCAACACTTTGATGATTGGCAAGGTGCTGTGGACGGAGTTCTTTTCCAACAAGGATTGGCCGGTGGCCTCGGCGGTGGCGGTGGCGACACTGTTGCTTTTGGTGGTGCCGTTGGTGTGGTTTCAAAAAGCGCAGGAAGAGTCCACGAAAAAGGTGGAGGAGTTGGTATGAGGCGGTGGCGATCCTTTGCTTTGTTCACGGTTTTGGCCTTCGGTTACGCCTTTTTATACGTGCCGATTCTGTCGTTGATCGTTTATTCCTTCAATGAATCGCGACTGGTAACGGTGTGGGCGGGGTTTTCTACAAAATGGTATGGCGTTTTGTTGGAAAACGACCAGATTTTGTCTGCGGCGTGGCTGAGTCTGAAAATTGCCGTGATGAACGCGTGTGGGGCGGTGGTTTTGGGGGCGTTGGCGGGTTTGGTGCTGGCGCGGTTCGGACGGTTTCGTGGGCGGACGGCGTTTACCACGCTGATCACCGCGCCGTTGGTGATGCCGGAAGTCATTATTGGGTTGTCGTTGTTGATGTTGTTTGTGGCACTGCAAAACCTTATTGGCTGGCCGGAAACGCGGGGCATGACCACCATTACCATCGCGCATCTGACATTTTCCACCGCTTATGTCACGGTGGTGATCCAGTCGCGCTTGTCTCAGATGGATGTGTCCATCGAAGAAGCAGCATTGGATTTGGGGGCCAAACCAGCCAAGGTGTTTTTCGTGATTACTGTGCCGGTTATCGCACCGGCCCTGGTGGCTGGGTGGCTTCTGGCGTTTACCTTGTCGTTGGATGACTTGGTGATTGCGAGCTTTGTCTCTGGTCCCGGCGCGTCAACCTTGCCCATGGTGGTTTACTCTTCAGTGCGATTGGGGGTGAGCCCGCAGATCAATGCCTTGGCGACAATTATCGTTTGCATTGTAACCGTGGCGATTTTGATTGCGGGATTCATCATGCATCGTCAAGAAAAGCAGCGCTTGGACGCTTGATCTCTTCGGTGTGTGACGGGGTGGGTTTTATTGTGTGGCAAACCGCGCATAATGGCCTGCGACGTATTATGTGATGGACATGATGGATGTGAAATCGCCTTCTCCTTCGACGGCCCCCCTTGATTTGCTACACGCCGCCTTGCAAGCGCAAGGTTTGGATGGGTTTATCGTGCCGCGTGCAGACGAGCATCAGGGCGAATATGTGCCGTCATCCGCCAAACGTTTGGCGTGGTTGACTGGATTTACCGGATCGGCCGGTCTGGCGATTGTTTTGCCGGACGTGGCGGCGGTGTTTTCCGATGGCCGGTACACGTTACAGATTCGCAAAGAAGTCGACACCACCCGCTTTGAAACGCGCCATCTCACCGACGATCCCCCCGCCGGATGGCTGCGTCTGTCGGCGAAACCAGGCCAGCGCATCGGTTATGACCCGTGGCTGCATACCCCGGACGAGGTGAAGCATTTTGACGATGCTGCGCGTTTGGCAGGTGCCGCGTTGGTGCCGTGTGCGGACAATCCGTTGGATGCCGCATGGCATGACCGCCCGCCACCGCCAGCTATGTCGGCGGAGGTTTATCCGGCGGAGTTGAGTGGCCGCGTCGCGCTGGATAAACGGCGAGAGGTTGCGGCGGTTCTGGACCGTGATGGAGAGGAGGCAGCGGTTTTGACGCTGCCGGATTCTATCGCATGGTTGTTAAATGTACGGGGCCGTGATTTGCCGTGCACGCCGGTGGTTTTGTCGTTTGCTATTGTTTATCGCGATGCCCGCGTCGATTGGTTTGTTGATCCAGGGAAGGTGAGTGCGGATGTGCGGGCCCATCTAGGTGATGGTGTCACGGTGCGTACGCGTGCAGCCTTTCGTGCCGCGTTATGTGAGCTTGCGGCACGACGGGCGTCCGTGCGACTGGACCCTGCCAGTATTCCAGAGGCGGTTGCCGATATTCTGAAAACGGCGGGGGCGCGGATCAGCCGTGGTCCAGATCCGTGTTTGCTGCCCAAGGCGTGTAAGAATGCCGTCGAGTTGGACGGATTCCGCCGCGCACACCGTCGCGATGCGGTGGCGATGGCACGGTTTTTAGCGTGGTTCGATGGTTATGGTTTGGGGCTGGATGAAAAGACCGTTGCCAATCGACTTCTGGATTTTCGCAAAGAGCAGGAGTTGTTCGTCGGTCCCAGTTTCCCGACCATTGCCGGGACGGGGCCCAATGGGGCGATTGTGCATT
>JAFGWD010000332.1 GCA_016937315.1 Rhodospirillaceae bacterium | reverse complement strand
GCCCCCGAAGACAGTATCTTTCTCTCCTTTGGCATCACCGCACACGACTTAAACAAACTGCGTGCCACAGCAGACGACATTTACGCCCGCACAGGTGCCCAACCGCGTTACCTGTGCTTGGACGTTGCCAACGGCTACAGCGAACGTTTCGCCGATATCGTGCAAAAAGTCCGGGCCGCTTACCCCAAAGCCATCCTGATGGCAGGCAACGTGGTCACAGGGGAGATGACCGAACAACTGATTTTATCCGGAGCCGATATTGTAAAGGTCGGGATTGGGCCAGGCTCTGTCTGCACCACACGCAAAATGACTGGCGTTGGGTACCCTCAGCTTTCCGCTGTGATCGAATGCGCCGATGCTGCCCATGGACTGAACGGCTTGGTTTGTGCCGATGGCGGCTGCACCGTCCCCGGCGATATTGCCAAAGCTTTTGCCGCCGGTGCTGATTTTGTGATGCTGGGCGGCATGTTGGCGGGCCACGACGAAGGCGGCGGCCGGGTCATCACACGACGTTTTTTGACATGGGAACTGGACGATGCGGATCAACGCGTGGTGCGTCAGGAAAAGACCGTGGAATTTTATGGCATGAGTTCCGAGGCCGCGATGGACAAGCACTATGGCGGCGTTGCCGACTATCGCACCAGCGAGGGCAAGCGCGTGGAAATCGCCTATCGTGGTGCCGTTGCCGATACCGTGCAGGAGATCCTGGGCGGCTTGCGGTCCACCTGCACTTATGTCGGAGCCCTCCGCCTGAAAGAACTGTCCAAACGCGCCACCTTCGTAATGGTCAGCCAGCAGATCAACACCGTATTTGGCGAGGACAAACCATAACCCCCACAAATCCTTAATGAAAGACGCCACAAAAGCTTCATGATCCATGCCGCGCATACCCGAGTACAGTCCGCTCGACGAGCTTTGTCACGGATTGAGAAACCAGAATGCGCAACTATCAAAAAAACGACCCAAACATCTTTGGGGCCGCACGCCTCTGGCGTTTTGGTATCCGCAGAAAAATGTGGGCAACCTTTGGGGCTATCGCCCTAATGGTCGTCGGCACCACTTTGGTCTCTTGGTCCAGCTACCGCGAAACGGACCGCTCAATGAGCGGCATCGTCCATCACACCCTGCCTCTGATGACCCGTTTGTCAGGCTTGGCACAGATGTCGCAGAGAATGCTGGCGCTCACCCCAGCGGTTTTGATGGCCAACGATATCTCTGGTATTGAACGTGCTGCCGCGACATTCGCTCAAGCTCAAGTCCAGTTTGCAGATGCCCTAACCCGACTGAGCACTGAAGCCGACCTGCTCTCCGACCTTTCGGACATGCGGGCGGCAGCTGCACGTATTGATGCGGACCTCTCATTGTTGTTGTCAGCCCAACGCCAGCGTATCCGGCTCGCGGCATCCTTTTCTGCCATCAACGACCAAGTCGATGTTTTGCACCAAGAATACCGCCTGCTCTCGGATATGACGGTGTCCGCACGGCCCAGAACACGGCAATTCCTCCTTCTCACCAATCGCTTTTTGGTCGGACTGGCGGAAATTGGCCGCGCAACCTCCCATGAAGACCTGAATGAGCTGGAAAACCGGCTGCGCCCCGCCCTGGAAACCATGCGGATGTTGCTGGACCAACCCGACATGCAGCCACTTCACCAAGGCGCGTCACGCATCGTCCGCCGTTTAGAAAGTATCGCCTTTGGTGATGCCTCGTTGATCTCCCTACGTGGGCGGGAAATCACGACTCGCGATGTCGCAGCCATGCGCTTGACCGGAATCACCAACGCCGCTCATGACTTGGAAAGTATCATCAACCGCCTGTTGACCCGTATGGAGGCACAAACCGTTACCGAACGCGCCGAAACCGCAAGAAAACTCGACCGCAGCCAATTTCTATTGCTCTCCCTGGGCCTGATGAGCGGCCTTGGGTCTCTGGCCTTGGCATTTGTATACCTTGGCCATGGCGTTCTTGACCGCCTTTCCAATCTTGGGGGAGCAATGCGTCGAATCGCGGATGGCGACTTGGCACACCCCATCGACACCAGCAGTCGTGACGAATTGGGCGACATGGCACGGGATCTATCGGTCTTCCGTGATGCCATGGCAAAAATCAATCACATCGCATCGCACGATATCCTGACTGGGCTGGGCAATCGCGCCATGCTGGACACCCGTATCACCCGTTTGATCAGTGAACAGCGCGGTGGCAGCCTGTTTTATTTCAACCTGGAAGGCTTTCGTGAAATCACGGAAACCTTCGGGCATGCTGCGGCCGACGAGGTTTTGTGTGTTCTGGCCGAACGGCTCCGGCTTTTGGTCCGACCCGGCGATGTCGCCGCACGAATCGCCGGGGACCGGTTCGTCGTTGCAGCCCCTGATCTGTCTGTCGAAACCGACATTATGAGCTTTGGCTCTCGTCTCGCCGCCGAGTTGAAACGACCAATCCGTTTTGAGGAACTGGATCTGGAGGTCGATCCCTTCGTCGGTATCGCCCGCTTTCCCGAAGATGGTCATCTTTCCGAAATTCTGATGCATCGTGCCGATATGGCCATGCGTGCTGGTCTGGAAGAACGGTTCCACGGCAATTGTGCTCTTTATACCGCAACCATCGGCGACCACGCGACGCGGCGCAAAGAAATCCGCACCGATCTGAAACACGCCATTGAACGCGGCGACTTCGTTTTACATTACCAACCGAAAATGCGAATCCAGACGGGACGCATCGAAGGGGCAGAGGCTCTGGTCCGCTGGAATCACCCGGACAGAGGCGCGATCAGCCCCGCCGACTTTATCCCCCTCGCAGAAAGCAGTGGCCTTATCCTCCCCCTCGGACGTTGGATTCTGCATGAGGCCTGCCGCCAAGCCCAAGCGTGGTCCAAATCCGAAGACACGTGCATGCGAATTGCCGTCAACATCTCGCCAGTTCAGTTTCTGCGTGACGACATGGTCCAAGCGGTCCGCCAAACCCTGGATGAAACCGGACTGTCCGCCGACCTTTTGGAATTGGAAATCACGGAAGGTGTGCTTTTGCATCACGAAGACAACGTCGCAAAACGTCTGCACGCCTTACGAGACATGGGAGTCCGCCTCAGTATCGACGACTTCGGAACCGGCTATTCTTCGCTCAGTTATCTAAAAAAACTCCCCGTCAACACGCTGAAGATCGACCAGTCTTTCGTTCGCGCCATCGAACCCGGCAACGATGATGCCCGCATCTGCACCGCAATCATCGGCTTAGCCCATGATATCGGCCTTGAGGTCGTGGCCGAGGGTATCGAATGGCAGAATCACATCGACTTCCTGAACGCGGAATCCTGCGATCTTGGACAAGGCTTTTTCATCAGCAAGCCTTTGCCCGCCGAAAAGATGAGCGCCTTCCTGGATTCCTGGAAAGCCGAGCGCCTGCCTTTGCGGGAAGTTCCGGCGATTTTACCCGCCTAGGACGTAAACTCATAAATCCCGCCGGTTGCGCCGGGCGATTTCGTTCGTCCGAACAGGAGAAAAGCGTAGACCGTAGCGGGGACTACGGGCAAGCTTTTCAACGCCTTCGGCGGGATTTGTGAGTCTACGTCCTAAGACGGCACATCGAACAGACCCGGTGGAGCCACCTGACGTCGGACGACACGACGCAGGGCAATGCTGGTCTGAATCCGCG
>JAFGWD010000331.1 GCA_016937315.1 Rhodospirillaceae bacterium | reverse complement strand
GCTAAGGCGATGTGCTGAAGGACCTGTGCGCGGAAGGCATCGCCACGCGCCTCGAAACTCGCGAACTGGTCCCAACTGGCGCACGACGGGGATAGCATGACCACAGGACGACGGCCGGAGTGGGCGGCAGCAAAGGCTTCCGCCTCGGCGCAGCAAAGGGCCGTGGCGGCTTTTAGCGTGCCGCAGTGGACGAAGGGGATGGTGGAGCCAATGGTCTTTGCAAAGTCGTCCGCCGCCTGACCGATCAGATAGGCTTTGATGACACGCGGAAAGTAACGGGTCAGGGATGTGATGCCGCCAGCCTTGGGCTGTCCGCCAAGAATCCAAAAGAGTGTGTCATAGGACGATAAAGCCTTTTCCGTGGCGTCGGCGTTGGTGGCTTTGCTGTCATTGATGTACAGCACGTTTTGGAATGTGGCGATGCGTTCTTGGCGGTGGGCCAAGCCGGGGTAGGTGCGTAGGGCTGGCACGATATCAGCAATCGAGATCCCGATGGCAGATGTGGCCGCGTAGGCGGCGGCGGCATTCTGGTGGTTATGGCGCCCGGTCAGTGCCGGAACCTCGGCAAGGTCGAGGATGTGTTCTGGCGTGCCGGACGAGGCATCCATCAGGTGTCCGGTCTGGACGGTGATGCCGTGTTTTGCAACAGCTTCAGTTGCCACGGGCAACACCTGCCAATCGGTTCGCGCTGCGATGCTTTGGGCGATGGCGCGGGAGTCTGCGTCGTCGGTGGCGATAACGGCGATGCCCCTTGTCGCGGCATGGTCGAACAGGTGGGCTTTCGCCGCGATGTAACCGGACAGATCACTATGACGGTCAATATGATCGGGGCTGATGTTCAGATGCACCGCAACATTGAGGGTCAGGGACGGCACCAATTCCAACTGGTAAGACGACAGTTCCAGGACATAGACGCCATTGGCAGGGAGATCCGGCAGATCTAGGGCCGGTGTGCCGAGGTTACCGCCAGCGGCGCAAGGACGCCCGCTCTGTGTAATGATATGGGCTATCAGGCTGGTGGTGGTGGACTTGCCGTTGGTGCCGGTAACTCCGATGAAGGTGCAGTTCGGCTTTGCCTGTGCCAGCAGATCAACATCGCAAATCAGGGGAACGTTTGCCGTCCGTGCGGCCACCGCGATGGGGTGCGGTTTGGGCAAGGTGTGCGGGATGCCGGGGCTCCAGATCACCGCGTCAATTTTGCCCCAATCAATGGCATCTATTGAGGTCAGAGCCAGTTCACCGACGGAAGCGCGGGCTTCTAAGGTGTCATCCCAGGCGTGAATGGTGGCTCCCGCTGCAGTCAAGGCATGCACAGCCCCCTGGCCGGACTTTCCAAGTCCGACGATGAGGAAAGATTTATCCTTGAACGCGTTTAACGGGATCATGTTCCCGATTTCTCCGACTTAACGCAGTTTCAACGTAGTCAGGCCGATAATGCCCAGGATCATGGCGATGATCCAAAACCGGATCACCACGGTGGGTTCGGCCCAGCCCTTCTTTTCAAAATGGTGGTGCAAAGGGGCCATGCGGAAGACCCGTTTGCCTGTCAACTTAAAGCTTGCCACCTGGATGATCACCGACACGGTCTCCAAGACGAACAAACCGCCAACGATGCCCAGTACCAGTTCGTGCTTGGTAACCACGCTAATCGCGCCCAAGGCGCCGCCCAAAGCCAACGATCCGGTGTCGCCCATGAAGACTTGCGCTGGCGGTGCGTTAAACCACAAAAAACCCATAGCCGCACCGACCATTGCCCCACAGAACACCGTCAATTCGCCGGACCCTGGAGTGTGGTGGATTTGTAAATAATTGGCGAACAGGGCATGGCCGCTCAAGTACGCAATAATCAGAAACACGGCGGAGGCGATCATTACCGGTACGATAGCCAAACCGTCCAGACCGTCGGTCAGGTTAACGGCATTTCCGGCACCCACCATCACCACCATAGCAAAGGGGACATAGAACAGTCCCAGGTCGATCAGTGTGTCTTTCAAAAACGGAATAGCCAGACCGGTGCCGATGTTTTCGGTGCTTAAATACACCACCCACAGCGAGGCCAGCAGAGTGATGACGCATTCAGCGGCCAATTTCTTTCGTCCTGCGAAGCCATCGCAGCTGCGCTTGGTGACTTTCATGTAGTCGTCGTAGAACCCGATGGCTCCAAACCCGATGGTGACCAGCAATACCGCCCACACGAAGCCGTTGTCCCACTTTGCCCACAACAAGGTGGATAGGCCGACGCTCATCAGAATCATGATGCCGCCCATGGTCGGCGTTCCTTGCTTGGTCAGCACATGGGTTTCCGGTCCATCGGAGCGGATGGGTTGGCCACGGCCTTGCTTGCGCTTCAACGTGCGAATGATTGACGGACCAAAGAGAAAGGCGAACAGCAACGCGGTCAGCACCGCCCCAGCCGTGCGGAAGGTGACGTACCGGAACAGATTGAAAATCTGGTACTGGTTGGCCAGGGGATAAAGCAGGTGATAGAGCATAATGGTGCGGTCCGCTTTATTGAGCGTTGGAGGTGAATGATGGGGTTTTCAGAGCTGTGACAATGCGATCCATACGCATGCCGTGGGAGCCTTTGACCATCACCACATCACCGGGTCGAATGTCTTGGGTGAGTGAGGCGATGAGGGCGTCGGCGGTTGCGGTGTGGGCCGCTTGCATCGGGCTGGGGACTGCGTCAAAGGCACAGCGCATGAGGTCGCCACAAGCATACAAACGGTTGATCTCCTTTGTTTTTAGCTGTTTTGCAATGGCGGTGTGCAGGGCGCGGGCGGTTGGTCCGAGTTCGAACATGTCGCCGAGGACGGCAAAGGCGCGTCCGGTGCCATAGATTTGCCGCATCGTGGCGACGGCGGCCAGCGCATCAATCGCGGCGGTCATGGACTGCGGATTGGCGTTATAGCTTTCGTCGATCAGGATAAAGGTGCCGTCGGCGACGGGAACTTCTGTGATTGCGCCGCGCCCTTCGGGAACCGCCAGATTTTCCAAGGCTTGAATGGCTTGGCCGATGTCAGCCCCAGCGCCGATGGCGGCACCAATGGCGGCCAGACTGTTCATCCCCCAGTGGGTGCCGACAAACGGCAGGGCGTAGGTCACGGGTTGTCCGCCGATTTCGGCTTCAATTTCGGTTTTCAGGGCGATCACACGGGCCGAGATCAAACGTAAGTCCGCATCATCATGGGAGCCGAAGGTGATGATGTTGCCGGCCCCGGCTTGCTGAGCCGCTGTTTCCATGGTGCCAAAGAAGGGGTGGTCCATGGGCAGAACGGCGGTGCCTTGCGGTGTCAGTCCCTGAAAAATCTCGCACTTCGCGGCGACAATGGCTTCGATGTCGCCAAAGTGTTCCAAGTGTGCCGGACCAACCGTGGTGATAACTGCGACGTCGGGGTGGGCGATTTGGGTCAGCACGGCCAACTCGCCGGTGTGATTCATGCCCATTTCCTGCACCGCAAAAGCGGTGTCCTGGGGCAAACGGGACAGTGTTAACGGCACGCCCCAATGGTTATTATGGCTGCCCTGGCTGACATGGGTCTTGCCTTGTGTGGTGAGAATTGCAGCCAGCATTTCCTTGGTGCCGGTTTTGCCGACGCTGCCGGTGACGCCGATGACGCAGGT
>JAFGWD010000038.1 GCA_016937315.1 Rhodospirillaceae bacterium | reverse complement strand
CCGTGCGATTCCGGCGACGGGTGGGGCGGGAAAACCGCGTTCGTGGTTTGATGGTTTGAATGCGTGGGCGCGGGAAGAAGGCGCGGGCGGTTTGGGCTATATCACCTTTGCCAATGGCGAGGCGAAAGGCCCAATTGCCAAGAACCTGGATGCCGACCGCGTTGCGGCGATTCAGGCGGCCACCGGGGTTCGGGACGGCGATGCCGTGTTCTTTGCTTGTGACAAGCCGTTGGCTGCGGCGAAGTTTGCGGGCAAGGTTCGCACCAAGCTGTGTGCCGATCTGGGATTGTTGGAGGCGGACCAGTTCAAGTTCTGTTGGATCGTTGATTTCCCGATGTTCGAATTGAACGAGGACACTGGAAAAATCGAATTCAGCCACAATCCGTTCTCCATGCCGCAGGGCGAAATGGATGCGTTGCTCAATCAGGACCCGCTGACCATCAAAGCCTTCCAGTACGATATCGTGTGTAATGGCGTGGAACTGTCCTCTGGCGCGATTCGGAACCATCGTCCTGATATCATGTACAAGGCGTTTGAAATCGCCGGATACCCGGCTTCGGTGGTCGAAGAAAAGTTTGGCGGTATGTTGAATGCCTTCAAGTTCGGCGCTCCGCCGCATGGTGGCTCGGCTCCGGGCATTGACCGCATTGTGATGTTGTTGGCCGACGAGCCGAACATCCGCGAAATCATTGCCTTCCCGCTGAACCAGCAGGCGCAGGACTTGTTGATGCAGGCCCCGGCGGAAATTGAACCGGAACGTCTACGCGAACTGCACATCAAACTCGACTTGCCAAAGCCGAAGTTGAAGGTCAGCACCGAAACCCCGTCCGAGGGGTAAAGGGTGAATTTGCGGAGGGATTAGGATCCCTCCGCCCCTCTTCTTACTTTTTTGCAGAACATCATTAGCCCGTTGTGAATGTCTTTCATGTTCTCTCGTCCAACCCATGGAACGATTGAATCAGAAAACGCCAAAAATCGGTAGATTAGGACGTAAACTCATAAATCCCGCCTAACCGACAAGGTCCATTCCGCCTGCCACCTCACGTTTGCACATCGTGCTGCACCGTCCGATCAGCGGAGGCAGTAACGGCCAGCACCGCGATGAGACCTAAAATACCGGAGACGATGACAGCTAGGCCGAAGCCGCGTGTAGAGGCGTCTTCGAGCAGCTGTCGGAATGTCTCCGGGCCCGCAGAAAGACCGGCGGGCATCGCGTGTCGCTGGACGGCGAGGGTTGCGAGGATTACAGCGTCATCGTGTCCAGCCATTGCCAAGGCGTCTTGCACGGATACAACCGCACGGGCGCTCATGATCGTTCCAAGAAGTGCGATACCGATGGTCATCCCACCTTGCCGCAACGCATTCATGGTCGCCGATGCTGCCCCCGTTCGCTCACGCGGCGCGCTGCCCATAGCGGCAGCGCCGGTCGCTGGCACAGCCACCCCCAGGGCAACACCCAGAAGTACAAAAATCGGTCCGATAATCCAGTAGGGAGTCACGGACGTAAACCACGTCATCACCAGCAGCGATCCGCCGAGCAGGAGATAGCTGGCGACCATCAGCCACTGCATGCCAAAGCGGCTGACCAGCTTGCCGAAAAACAACGAAACGATCAGCATGGAGGCGAACACCGGAGCCATACGCCACCCGGCCTCGGTTGCCGTCCAGCCCTGCCCCTGTTGCAGGAACAGTGAGAACAGGAAAAGGCTGGTGTAGCCCGAAAAGCCGAGCACGAAGGAGGCAAAATTGGCGGTCGCGAACGGTCCCTGACGGAGGAGATCGATCGGCAGGACGGGCCGCGTCACCCGCATTTCAACATTCAGGAACAGCACGAGCGCCAATGCCGCAACGGCAAAGGCCGTAATCGTCTCCACTGCGCCCCAACCGGCGTGCCCCGCATTGATCAGCGCAAAGGTCAGCGCACCGAGAAAAGCGATGCTGAGCACCTGCCCCGCAGGATCGAGCGCTGCATGATCGGGATTGGCACTTTCCTGCACACCCCACAGGCCGAGACCCACAGTGACGAACCCGATTGGCAGATTGACCAGAAAGATGCTCGGCCAACCAGCATGATCGACCAGAAGGCCGCCCAGCATCGGCCCGAGGATCAGCGATACCGCGCTGAACGATGACCAGCCGCCGATGACATGCGCTCGCTCGACCGGATTGGGATAGGCCTGAGTAAGGATCGAAAGTGCGCCGGGAATCACCAAAGCACCGGCCATTCCCTGAACCGCGCAACCCACGATCAGCACCACGAGAGTGTGTGCCGACGCGCAGACCGCCGACCCCAACGTGAACAAGGCTACGCCGATGAGCCATGTTCGTTTACGGCCATAACGGTCGGCCAGCGGTCCGGAGGACAGCATGAAGGCCGACAGGCAGAGCGTATAGGCCCCCACCACCCATTGCAGCCCGGACAGGCTGGTGCCAAGGTCTGACTGAATCGCCGGTAACGCGACACTCACGATGCTGATGGCAAGAGAGGCCATGAAGGTGCCGAGATAGACGGCCGCCACGGCGATTTTTGTGCGTGATAAAGACATGTTTAGGATCCAATCATTCTAATTCGCATTATTCATGACATTCGACCGACCGTCGGTCAATACATCAAGTGCTTTTATTTAGAGAGGGAACGTGCCATTTTTCAACGCATGGTCGATCATATAGGAGGGAGAAATCGATGGCTCTCAGGACAAGAGGTGCGCGAATTTCACAAGCCAATTGCCCGCGCAAGCGAGTGGTCCTTCCTGCAGAAGTCCGTGTCGATGACTTGATGTCAGCAGCGGCGGACCTGTTCATCACCAGGGGAATCGATGCCACGACGGTGAGCCACATCGTGGAACAGGCCAATGTCGGCAAGGGCACCTTCTACCATTATTTTGCCACCAAGGAGGACGTGATCCTCGCCTTGCAAAATCGCTTCATGCAGCGTTTCATGACGGCGGTGGCCAAAGCCATGGCAGAATGTGCACCCGATGATCACCCAGCCCGCTTTGCGGCGTGGCTTCGGAGTGTTGTCGAAGCCTATCTTGCCGATTACCGTCTCCACGATGTCGTGTTTCACGAATTTCGTCCCCGTAAAAGGAACGTGAAGGACAAGGACATCGTTATCACACAGCTTTCGGAGCTTCTAACCGATGGCAGACGGTCCGGTGCCTGGTCTATACCCGATGTCCGTATTGCAGCGCTCGTGATCTTCGATGGGATGCATGGCGTCGTGGATGACGCCATCGCGGCTGATCGGCGCGATGCCGGAGCCATCTGCGAAAAACT
>JAFGWD010000330.1 GCA_016937315.1 Rhodospirillaceae bacterium | reverse complement strand
TGATCGCGTCACTACAGGGCGGGGCAAGCCTGGCAGGGGCGGCGACGCCTTAGCGTGCTTTATTTTCCGTTTTCTGAGACGACCCCAGATAGTCGTCCATGCGGTATTTCTTGCCGCCCAGGGTGATTTCTTCGTAGCCTTCGCGGATCGCCTCATCGACACGTTCAACCACAAGGGGGTCGTCTTTGATGCCGGCCTTGATCCTGTCGCAAACCATGTTTACACAGGTCAAGACGCCTTTTTGATAGGCTCCCGAACGGTTATTGAGAATCTTGCGTTTGTTCACAAGGAACCAGTCGAATGTGCCACCGCCCATATCCAGAACAAGCATATTCTGATCGAAGAAACGATCCAGGTTCATGGTTTTTTGTCTTGCGCCCGTACTGACCATGGCACCTTGGGGCTGGGGAATAACATTCACTGACTTGATATGTACCTTGAAATTACCCTCACCAAAGGGAGAAGGTACAACATGCGTGCCCTCAAATAACTCCCTGACCTTGGCCTCATGTGTTGCCAGCGTGTTCATCGGCAGACCAGCAACCAAGCGGCGAATTTCCACTTCGGTCTTACCGCGCAGCTCGTTCGCATAATCGCGCAGAAAATAATAGAGGCCACCCAAGAAGAGGGCCTTATATTCGGGCGAGTCCGCGTAATTTTCTGTGATGGCTCGGGTTTGACGGGCGCTGGTTTGGAGCACAACGTCTTGACCTACGAAATACTCCGCACCATTGACTGTGACATTCGCGCCAGAAAGTGCGGCCATTCCAATAGATGTTTTGTGAACCGCAGTCACATGCGAGCACTGGCTGGGGAATTGGAATGCCTTGATCGTGTCGTTTTTCTCGCGGCGAGATGCACCTTTGACAGAGAAATAACCAATATCGAGAGCTACGACGGGAATTTGAAACATGGAATTGGCCATATCTGAATGAGTAAGATTTGGGAACGAGCAGAATCATCCCCGATTCGTGGGTAAAAACGAATCTCCCCAAGGCACTGATACGGTCGGATGCCCAATCAATATTGCAAAGAAGGGCGACATTAATCGCCGTACTGGCCTGGGATTGGCGCATGCGAGGCCACCCATTGCCACGCAGCAAACGAACTGGTTGCACACGCATGATGCAACGGGCAATGAGAGGCCAGTCGCAAGCCAGACACAGGCCCTTTGCGACACGGCCCCTCAACGACAGCTGGAACGCATGTCATTGACTGGCCTCTTCAAGGCCACTGGGCGGCGATGCGTCGCGGCAGGCAACCCAATAAGGATGTGCCCCGGCCTTCGCCGGCATCACAAAATCTGCCGCACACGATGAACAGATGCCGGACCTGCCACCAGCCCATCGCCGCAGGCTTCGGCTCAATCCAGGCCCCCACGTCGTAAGCCCAAGAGGTCGCGGATAGGGTCCAGCACAACCCAGAGCACCACGCGTCCTCCCGTTCAGACCCATCACCAAGGGCCGGTCGCCCCCCTTTTTTGCCCCTGCACAAAACGTTCTCACCCAAGGAGAACCATTGCGCCAAGCCAGCACCCATGCGGGTTTCGGGGCGAAACACGAATTCCAAACGGTTTTCGGCG
Organism: Rhodospirillaceae bacterium; assembly: GCA_016937315.1. Taxonomy (GTDB): domain Bacteria; phylum Pseudomonadota; class Alphaproteobacteria; order Rhodospirillales; family Rhodospirillaceae; genus Oleispirillum. The sequence goes on along the minus strand of JAFGWD010000330.1, from coordinate 1,465 downwards.
GGTTTTTGGAGAAAAATCAGCCTGCAAAAAAGTGACTTTTGATACTTTTCATGTCAGAATCCACCCGCAACGGCCCTCGGGTTGTTCCTGGGCTTCATGCCCAACCTTCAAAGTTGCCGCTCGCGGCGTTCAAACCAGCTTCAGATCCTGCGCACAGCGGGATGGTCGAAGCAAACCAAAGAAGGCCCGTCTGGGTCTCGATGCTGGGGAAGTTCCCCAGCCACTGTCAGTTCCAACTGACTGAAGTAGTGAATCCCTCCGATGTTTATTCGGAAAGGTTCTAGCTCTACGTACCGATCAATACCGGAAGCTTGATTGCTTCGTTGTGTTGGACATTCCAAAGCCACATTTGCCCTCGTGCACATACCCGGAAGAAATTCCAAGGAAGAAATTCCGATATGGGTCACTGTGTAGTTGAGGTGAGCAGATGAAGAGCGGGATGTCTGATGCCGGATATTGAAACGCGTGCGGCGCCCATCGCCTGGGTTCCGTAGAAAGTAGAGTGAAGAGGTTCGACCGATGATCGAACTCAGTTTGCCACTTACGGCACTGCCTGCCTTGGACGACGCCTTGTTGCGTTTACCTTGGTGACCCATAGCGGGTGACTGGGCACAAGTTTTTACCGTGTTGATTTCGTACCAATGATGTACGGATCAAACCGGGTGTTGATTGCTTGTGTTCCTCACCGTCCACGCGGGGGAGCTGCATTGTGTGTTCCGTTCTTTTCACACATTGCACCGGGAGACTTCACTAAAAGTATTCCAAAGACGGAACTGGATATCGGATGGATTGAGGTTGGCTACCTTGATCTGAGTTGGGAAGGATTTCAGCTGGATCGGATCGGTGATTCAGGCTGGTTGCCCTGGAATAGGGCGGGGTGAGTGCGCGCGGGTTGCTTGTTTGGCTGCTCGCTGGGGTAATTGCTGGGGTAATTGTTGGGTGGGATCTCGGAATCCCGGCTTGTGGCGCAAGATTCGCCGGGTGCTCCGTTAATGCGGACATTCGCAGGTGGATTGCGCCTGGTATTGCGTGGCGATGCACGGGCACTGCGTTTTTATGATGCACGTTCATTTGGTCTTTGTGACCAAATACCGCAGGCATGTCTTTGACGCTGACGCGATCCAGAGGCTGCGCTTGCATTTCGCCAGCGTGTGCAAAGACTTTGAGGCCGAGTTGGTGGAGATGGACGGCGAGGACGATCATGTTCATCTGCTGGTGAACTACCCACCGAAGGTGGCCGTGTCCAATCTCGTGAACAGCCTCAAGGGCGTCTCTAGCCGCCTGCTACGCAAAGAGCGCCCGGACATTGCCAACAGGTACTGGAAGAATATGCTGTGGTCGCCTTCCTACTTTGCATCCTCGTGTGGTGGTGCGCCCATTGACGTGATCCGCAGGTACATCGAGCAACAGCAAACACCCCATTGAATGCCTATGCCCGCTTGCGCGGGCAGCGCTATCCTTCCCC
>JAFGWD010000329.1 GCA_016937315.1 Rhodospirillaceae bacterium | reverse complement strand
CAGTGATCGGAACCGATGGCGGTGGCGTGACGCGACTGCTCAAATCAAACCTCCTCGCACGATCTATCCAGCGAGCAGACGATCCGCAATGGCCTCAACGTCAATAGCGGCTTCGGCATTGGGATGACGAGTCAAAATCGGCGTTTGGTTGCGAATCGCTTCGCGTACACGCGTGTCGCGACGGATGACCCCAGCCAAAGGCGGGGAAATCTTCAAGAATCCCTGGCAGGCCTTCAACAAGGTGTTATAGGTGCGTTCTCCCTCCCGCGTCGAATTGGCGGCATTGACGACAATGCGAATCTCCACACCAGCGGTTTCCGCCGCTGAAATTTTGATAAAGGCATAGGCATCAGTCAACGCGGTGGGTTCATCCGTGGTCACAACCAATATGGTTCCTGCACATTTCGCCAAGCTGCGGATCGACTTTTCCACACCCGCGCCCAAGTCCAGAACCGTCTTGTCATATCCGTCAGCGGTGAGTCGCAGATCCTCGGTCAGGATTTGCAGCCGTGACAGCGGAATGTTGGCTAAAGAACCGGAACCAGAACGCCCTGCCACCACATCAAAGCCACCGGCATCGTAATGCATGGTCGCTTGGTTCAGAGTCAGCTTCCCCGCAACCACCGACCCCAGATCATATTTCGGCATCAGGCCAAGTTGGATATCGACATTGGCCAACCCAAGGTCGCCGTCGAACAAAAGGGCGCGTTGACCTCGCCGTGCCAAAGCATGGGTCAGCGTAATCGCGAACCACGTCTTGCCGACACCGCCCTTTCCAGACGCAACGGCAAGAATATTACGGCCACGCAGAGTGCTGGCACGGGCCAGAATCGGCACAGACGCGGAAGATGGAGTCGGCGTGGTCATGCGGTAACCTCGTTTTCGTCAGCCCAGGGCGGCGGCGGGAGTTCGGCAGCATCATCGGGTGGAAGGATCAGCCGTGCGAGTGAAATCGGCGTAATTGGGCACAAACCATCCGCCACATGTGGGTTAATGGTCACATCACAAAATTTCAACTTCCCAGCTTCAGCTGCGGCAAAAATACCGCCTAAGCGGCGCGTCATATCCAAACGCGTGGCCAACAGGCGCGTCGCGCCAACTTCGGCAAAGGCCCGAGCGATATCCCAGCTTTCCACCGGGTCGCCCCCCGCGTTCAAGACCAGGATAGGTTCCATCTCAGCGCATTCACACAACGATTTCAAATAGTCCATATCAGGCACGCTGAAGGGGTTGAGACCGGGACTGTCAATCAGCACCAAATCGGCATCCTTCTTTTCCTCCTTCAACACTTTCGCCAGCGAAATCGCACCACGCGCCTTGAATAAATGGATCTGCAAAATCGACGTAAAGGCCCGCAATTGATCAATCGCACCGGCACGCACTGCGTCTGCCGAAATGACCTTGACCCGCCGTCCTGCAAGATGCGCCCGTGCAGCCAGTTTAGCCAGCGTCAGGCTTTTTCCAGACCCCGGCGGCCCAACCAGAATCAACGGTACCTTCGCCGACTTTTCAGGTAAAGGCGCGAAGGAAAAGGCCGCATCCAAAGACGCCGCACAGGCCATTACCGGACCTTCATCGTTGAGTCCTCGCGCAATCATCATTAAGCGTTCGATCAAACGATCCGGCACTCCGTGATAGACCAGCGCCTCGCGAACCCGCGACAACGACTGTGGCAGTCCTTCTGAACCACCCAGTGCCTGCTGAATATCGTCGTCAACCTGCTGCGATTCTTCGATCGCCGCAGTGATACGCACGCCCTGCCCCCCAACGCCACGTTGGGTGGACACGATGATTGCGTCCTCCCCCAACTCGGCGCGCACCATTTCCATGGCCTCGGCCATGCTCGGCGCGGTGTAGGTCTTTAAGCGCATGGCGGCGACACGCTCCTATTCAAATCTGCCCCAAGGTCCGAATCTTCGCCTTGGGATGAATCTCATTTTGACTCATGATAACCGTAACCGGGCGGAATCTCTCGATAATCGAACGGACAAAGGGACGAATTGCCGGGCTGGTCAGCAGTACCGGAGTTTCCCCCTGTTTCGCGAAGTTCTCAAACGCCTGACGCACCCGGGTAATGAACTCCTGCAACTGTGACGGAGGCATCGCCAATTGCCGATCATCACCCTGCCCAATAATGGTTTCGGCAAACGCCTGTTCCCATGCCGGAGACAACGTAACCAACGGCATCACGCCATTCTGGTCGGCATTGGCATCGCATAACTGACGCGACAAACGGGTGCGTACATGCTCGGTAATCAGCGTGATGTTGCGGGTGTGGGAACTGGCCTCGGAGATGCCTTCCAAAATCGCCGGAAGATCGCGTGTCGAAACCCGCTCCTGCAACAAATTCTGCAAAACCCGCTGCACACCAGACACCGAAATTTGTGCCGGGATAACCTCGGCAACCAGTTTCTGGTGATCTTTGTCCAACTCGTCCAAAAGCTTCTGCGTCTCGGTGTAAGACAACAAATCGGCCATGCTTTCGCGCACCACCTCGGTCAGATGTGTGGTGATCACGGTCGGCGGATCGACCACCGTATATCCCCGGAACATCGCCTCCTCGCGATGGCCCATATCCACCCACATGGCGGGCAGTCCAAAGGTCGGCTCCTTGGTTTTTTCACCCGGCAATGTGATCTCGTCGCCTCGTGGGTCCATGACCAAAAGCATATTGGGGCGCAAATCACCGTGTCCGGCTTCCACTTCCTTGATGTGGATGACGTACTGATTGGCGGCAAGCTGCATGTTGTCTTGAATCCGCACCGACGGCATGACGAACCCCATCTCAGTCGCCAGAGCCCGACGCAACGCCCGGATTTGGTCGGTAAGGCGATAATTGCCACTTTCATTAATCAAGGACAGCAGACCATAGCCCAGTTCCAAGCGCACATTGTCAATTTTCAGTGCCGTGGAAATCGGCTCTTCGGCAGATGGAGCAACCTGACGATTTTTGACGTCTTCTTCGGCATCAGCCTCTTCCTGAACGCGATTCATCGTGCGTCCGCCAAGATACGCCATGGCTCCCGCACCCACCGCGATCAGCAAGAAGGGCATCATCGGCGTTCCCGGAAGAAATGCCAAAGCTCCAGCCAAAGCCGCAGACAAACCCATGGCCTTTGGCGTATGGCCCATCTGCCCAAAAAGCGCCTTATCCGTGCTTTGTGTCAGCCCTCCTTTGGATACCATGACGCCTGCGGCAACCGAAATGATCAGCGCCGGAATCTGCGACACCAAACCATCACCAACCGTCAATCGCGTATAGGTATCTGCCGCCTTGGAGAAAGTCAGATCCCCCTGCGCCATGCCAATAATCATGCCCGCAACGACGTTAATGCCGGTAATCAACAACCCCGCAATCGCATCGCCGCGCACAAACTTCGACGCACCGTCCATGGCTCCAAAGAAAGCGCTTTCCTCGGTCAACATCTCACGGCGTTTTCGTGCATCCGCCTCATCAATCAAGCCCGCCGACAAATCAGCATCAATCGCCATTTGCTTACCGGGCAGAGCGTCCAAGGTGAAACGCGCGGAGACCTCAGCGATACGGCCAGACCCCTTGGTGATAACCACAAAATTCACGATCACCAGAATGATGAAGACGATCACTCCGATGACGAAATTATCCCCCATGATGAAGCCGCCGAAGGCTTGAATCACTTTACCTGCGGCGTCCGTTCCCAAATGGCCTTCGGATAGAATCAAACGTGTCGAGGCCAAATTCAGGGACAATCGCATCAAGGTGCCAATCAACAGCACCAAGGGAAATGAGGAAAATTCCACCGGCTTTTCGATGAAAATCGAGATCATCAAAACCAGCACCGAGAATGTCAGCGACAGGGCCAGTGCGAGATCTAATATCCAGGACGGTAGTGGCAGAATCAGAACGACGAGGATCATCACCACGCCGATTGCGAAACCCAAATCGCCACGCTTGAGTGCTTGGCCCACACGACCAAGCACCTTCACGCCAAAATCGCCCGCGAATGTTTTGCCATTCTCAGACGCGTTCGACGCAGTAGCCGCCGGTAATTTGCTGTTATCGGGCTCCGCCATGTTGGTCACGGAACCGTCGTTTCGCCCT
>JAFGWD010000328.1 GCA_016937315.1 Rhodospirillaceae bacterium | reverse complement strand
CCAGGGTGGCTGCAATGGCGGCGCGGGTGGCGGTTTCCTCGGTGGCCGCGATGAGAACCTTGGCTTCCGCTTCACGCGGAATGGCGTTGCGGGCACTTCCCCCGGTGATGGCGACCAGTCGCAAGGATGGTGCGGCTTCTGTGGCGGCGCGGATTATCCGGGCCAACAGGCGAATGGCGTTGCCGTGACCTTTGTGGATGTCCAATCCCGAATGACCACCCTTCAGTCCACGCAGCGAGAGACTTAAGGCCGTATCGTCTTTTGATACTTTTGCGCGGGGCATCGGGACCGTCAGTCGGACATCGCGGCCACCGGCACAGCCGATGGTGATGCGGTCCTCGTCTTCACTGTCGAGGTTGAGCAGAATCGAGCCGTGCAATACGCCGGGTGCAACGGCCTGTGCGCCGTTCAGGCCAATTTCTTCCTCGACCGTGAACAAGAACTCCAACGGCCCGTGGGCGATGGAGTCGTCTTCGATCAAGGCCAGCATAGCCGCAACACCGATGCCGTTGTCTGCCCCCAGAGTGGTGCCGGTGGCCAGCACCCAATCGCCATCAATGCGGGGACGAATCGGGTCCGTTTGGAAGTCGTGTGTGGTGGCGGCATTGGCTTGCGGCACCATATCCACATGAGCTTGCAGGATGACGCCGGGGCGGTTTTCATGACCGGAGGTGGCGGGTTTGCGGACGATGAGGTTGCCCTTGGCGTCGATGGTTGCGGACAAGCCTTTGGCGGTGGCGCGATTGTGCAGGTGGGCAATCAGTGCAGTTTCATGGCGCGACGGATGGGGGATCGCGCAGATATCAGCAAAGGCGCACCATAAAGTGGATGGGGATAATGCGGCAAGAGGCAAGGCGTGGGACACAGGCGAGGCTCCAAAACAGATGCGGGAAATCTTTATATGGGGGTGTTGGTGGTCCGCCGGGTTTTAAGTTTGGAGAGCGTAAGCGGCAAAAGCTCGACGCTTAAGACACCGCCAAGGATCAAGGCGCAGCCCTGAATGTCCAGAGGGCTTAAGGTCTCGCCCAGCAAAAGGCTGCCAGCAATGGCCGCGAACACGGTCTCACCACTCAGGATGATCGAGGCGTCGGCAGCAGGAGTATGGCGTTGTCCGACCACCTGCAATGTGAATCCCATGCCAACCGAGAGAATGCCGGAAAAGGCCAACATCGGCCACGCGCCGACAATGTTGGCCCAGCTTAAGCTTTCCGTAAGTCCACCCCAGATCAGGCCGAGTACGCCGCATGTGGCAAACTGAATGCAGGAAATCACGAACGGTGCGCCGACGCGGGCGGTCATTGCGCCGATCAGCAGGATGTGCGTTGCCCAGAAGACGCTGCTTGCCAGGACCCAAATATCGCCGGGGCGCATGGAGTCCAGGGTTCCCCCCGACATCAGATAAGCCCCGCCAATACAGGCTGCGGCGGCGGGCCAAATTGCTGGATGAGGGGTTTGACGTAAAACCAGGAAAGCCAACAGAGGTGTGAATGGGACGTAAAGCGCGGTCAAAAAACCGGCGTTGGCGACGGTTGTTTTAGGGATGCCGATTTGTTGCAACCATGCCGCCAAAAACAGCACGGCTCCAGTCAACGTTAACCATGGTAGGGATTTTTTGTCAAAACGCCACCCTTCGTTGCGGCGTTTTTTGCGTGCTTCGGCCAGGGCAAACGGCAGCACCACGCAGGCCCCCATGGTGAAACGCAATCCTGTAAAGACGGTCGGTGCAATGTGCGCCATGGCCATTTGTTGGATGGAAAAGGTCACGCCCCAGATCAAAGCGGCGGTCAATAGGAGCATGTTGGCATGGAGGCGGCGCATGGAGTCCTCAAGTGTGTCATGGTGCCTTGGGCAAAGAGTGGTGTTTATACCCGGTCAGTGATGGGTTCAAGAGACAGCACGGCTTGGGATTGTATCCGTTCAATTAACTCTTGTGACGTGACGGTGAGCGTCATAAGGTTCGCCAAAAGCAACGAGGGTACCCTTTTCCATGAATCGTTCTACGCCCGATGCTGGCGCGGCCCTTCTTGAAGTGGAAGATATTCACAAACGCTTCGGTGGCAACGAAGTCTTAAAAGGTGTGTCGGTCAGAGCCAAGGTTGGCGATGTGATTTCCATCCTGGGGTCCAGTGGCTCTGGGAAAAGCACATTCTTGCGCTGTATCAATTACCTGGAAAATCCCAACCATGGGCGTGTCATTCTGGGTGGTGAAGAAATTCTGACCAAGCCTGACAAAGCCGGACATTTGGTTCCTTCTGACCAAAAGCAATTGGCGCGGTTGCGGGCGCGGATCGGATTTGTCTTCCAGTCCTTTAATTTGTGGCCACATCTGAACGTGCTCGAAAATGTTATTGAGGCACCGATTCAGGTCTCTGGAATGGACAAAAAATCCGCCATAGAGCGCGGCCAGGCGATGCTGCAACGCGTCGGGCTCAGTGATCACATGGGGCATTATCCGGCCCACTTATCGGGTGGACAACAGCAACGGGCGGCAATTGCCCGTACCCTGGTGATGAACCCCGAAGTCATTTTGTTCGATGAGCCGACATCGGCTTTGGACCCGGAATTGGTGAGTGAAGTGCTTTTGGTGATGCGCTCTCTTGCCGAGGAAGGCCGGACCATGCTGATCGTCACCCATGAAATGGGTTTTGCACGCGAAGTATCGAACTGGACCATGTTCCTGCACCAAGGAAAAGTTGAAGAACAGGGACCGCCGGATCGGATTTTTAACCATGCGGAATCCGAACGTGTTCGGCAATTCATGGCAAGCCATGTCAACTGATTGAACAGGGCAATGGAGAAGACGATGAACTTGGGCAAACGATGGATGGGGTTGGTTGTCGCCGCCTTTGCGGCGTTCACGGTTTCTGCTTCTGGCGCGGACGCAGCGCAAAAGCTGCGGATTGGGATTGAGGGGGCTTATCCTCCGTTCAATTTCGTCGACAGCAAAGGTCAGTTGGGCGGTTTTGATTTTGATATCGCCACGGCTCTGTGTGCCAAAATGGCGGTTGAGTGCAGCTTTGTGAAGCAGGACTGGGATGGCATTATCCCGGCTTTGAACAAGCGCAAGTTCGACGCCATCGTGTCGTCCCTGTCGATCACCGAAGACCGTAAAAAGGCGGTTGATTTTACCGAGCATTATTACATCAACAAGCTTCAGTTCATCGGTAAGAAAGGTGTGCCTCTGGATACGTCGGT
>JAFGWD010000327.1 GCA_016937315.1 Rhodospirillaceae bacterium | reverse complement strand
CAACTGTTGACCGGCAAGCCAGTGCTGTATGTTTGCAACGTCGCGGAAGATGATGCCGCCACCGGCAACGCCCGCTCTGCTGCCGTCGCCGAAAAGGCCAAGGCCGAGGGCGCAGCCTCCGTGGTGGTTTCCGCAGCCATCGAAGCTGAGTTGTCACAACTTGATGATGAGGAACGCGCCCTGTTCCTCGCTGATCTGGGGCTGGATGAGGCCGGTTTGTCGCGGGTCATCCGCGCCGGATACGAACTGTTGGGCCTGATCACCTTTTTCACCGTGGGGCCGAAAGAAGCCCGCGCCTGGACGGTGCGTGATGGGGCCAAAGGACCGGAAGCCGCAGGGGTCATCCATACCGACTTTGAAAAAGGTTTCATCCGCGCCGAAACCATCGCCTATGCCGACTTCATCGCCTGCAAGGGTGAACAAGGGGCCAAGGAAGCCGGAAAAATGCGCTCTGAAGGCAAGGAATACCTTGTCAAGGACGGTGACATTTTCCACTTCCTGTTCAACGTCTAAGACACGGGCACGGTTCGCACGAACCCTTGCCCTCGTCCTTTTCCTTTCGGAGGCACTCCATGGGCGCGATCCAACATCTGACAGCCGAAGACGGCCATCGTTTTGCCGCCTATCGTGCCAACCCGGTGGGAACGCCCCGTGGCGGCATCGTCCTGTTGCAGGAGATTTACGGCGTCAACACGCACCTACGCGGTTTGGCTGACGCCTATGCTGACGAAGGCTTTGTGGTGATCGTCCCTGCCTTGTTTGACCGCGCAGAAAAAGGCGTGGAACTGGATTACGCCGAAGCCGGCGCAGAACATGGGTGCTTTTTGCGCGATACCATCGGCTGGGATGCTCCGCTGTTGGATATTGAAGCCACCCACCGAGTCCTGGCTCCCTTGGGAAAAGTCGCCGTGATTGGCGAAAGCTATGGTGCCACCCTGGCGTGGCGAGCCGCCGCACAGCTGCCCATCGCCGCAGCCGTTTGCCTCTCCCCCGGACATCTGGCCGATTTCTTAAACGAATCCCCCTCCTGTCCGGTCCTCATCCACTTCGGCCTGGCCGATCCCAAGACTCCCGCACCATTGCGTGACCAGGCTCGCACTACTCCCGGTGTCGAAACCCACGACCACGACGCCGAACATGCCTTTACCTGTCCGCATCGTGCAGGCTTCAACGCCTCGGCCACCCGCACCGCCGAGATCCTGACAAAAGCTTTCATCGACAAGTACTTGTCCTAATCCCCACCCCATTCACCCCCCTACCCAACAACACGAATGCTGGTTCGCGCCAGAATACGTGACGGACCTGTATTGACATACCCTGATAATCGCGCTAGACGGGGACTCCGTTATAACATTACATTTTATAACGGATTGCATAAGGACACCGTTACAGACGCACGTAGAGACTGATGGGGGAATCCGGGAGGGAATCCGGAAACCGAAGATCGTTCTGCCTCTGCATAGGGGAAAAACCCCAAAAAAGCCGACGGAGGTTTTGCTCTCCACCAAGGCTTGGGTACGTGACTGACCTAAAGGCCGCTGACACGGCTGTAACGATGGGGTTTTCGCCGTTTTCAACCCGTTGAAATGGCGCATTTGCGTTGTGTCAGGACGTGCCTCAAACAGCACCAACACGCTGTGGCACCTGTTTTTTTCTGTGGTCAAGACTGGGAATCCGCTTTGGCGGCGTGCTGACGTGTGCCCCGTGCGTAGGGGTACGCACGCATGCCATTCGTCCCCCGGCCCTGACCTGATGCACAAGTTAAGGGGGAAGGTATGGAACGGAACACAGAAGAGCGAGGCATACCGCATGCCTCAAGGAGGTCACTTTGTCTTTTGCGCCGGGTTTCGACCCTGGCGCTCATTTTGGCACTCACTCCAACGATTTTGTGCGGAACGGCATGGGCCGAAGACGCAAAAGACGATGACGACAGCGATGTCACGACACTGCCAAAAATCGTGGTGAACGCCTCGCGGGCGGAAATGCAGGATGCGTTATCACCCGGCGTGGTATCGGTGGCTTACCCCGACGACGTGAAGGGGGAACACAAATCCCTGCCCGATCTTTTAGAACAAATTCCCGGCGTTTATGTGCGCCAACGGTCTGGATCCGGGCACTATGCCACGGCAAGCATTCGGGGCAGCGCACCCAGTCAGGTCAACATTTATATCGACGGCGTGCCGTTTAACCTGTCAGACGAAACAGCGGCGGATCTGTCCACCATTCCGATATCCGATGTGGAACGGGTAGAGGTCTATCGCGGCACCACCCCCGCACGGTTTTCCGGTGCCCCCGTCGGCGGTGCCATCAACATCGTCACCAAGAAACCCTCAGGCCTACACGGCACTGTCTCCGTCGGCGCACGGTCTCACGTCGGACGGCAAGGAGGGGCCAGCTTGACAACACCTCTGGCCGATGGTGCGCTTCTGATCAGCCTCAATAAGGATAGCAGCAAAGGCAACTTCAAATACAAGAATCTCGTCGTCTCTCAGCTTCGCCAAATCGTCAATCACGATGGAACAACTCCCGCTACAGGAAATCAATACGCAGGTATCGGGATCGAACGCACGAGACGAAACAACAGCTCCAAGAAAGACGACATGCTGATCAAGTGGCAAAACGATCATCTTTTTGCCAAATGGGCCTATACCCACATGAATCGGTTCATGGCAAATCCCATACTTCAGCAGACAACTTATGGAGACCAACTCGTCGATACCGAGAACATCACACAAAACCCACGACGGCAACAAAAGCAAGGGCAGCATGACGTCGTGTTTGGGGTAAAGCAGAATTTCGACGACCTCACACTCGCCATCAACACCAGCATGTTGGATAAGCACAAGTGGTACCGCAACCTGGACGAGACATCTGGCAGCAATCTCTGGCGGGACTATCAAACACGGCGTTATGGCATAGCGGGAGATGTTACCTATCAGCTTGGCCATGATTGGGCTATCGACCAGATGTTGGAACTACACGTCGACACCTATCGCGAGACCATGCACGCCAGCATGAGCAACCAATCGAAAAACAAGGATTTTCGCCCCTACTTTCGGCGGCACAAGACCGATATCCAGGCACAAGACACCTTCACCCTAAACTTCCTTGATGGATTACAGATCACTCCACTCGGACGTCTTGAGCGCATGAGTGGCCCTTCCATGGGCAGCCTGACGAGCATATCAGGCACACCAGAAGGCGACTACGGCTGGAAGCCCACTGGCGGCATCAGTGCAAAGAAGTTCTTCGGTGATGGGTGGCAAGTCTTCGGCAGCTACGGTACCTATAACCGCTATCCAAACTTCTACGAACTTTATGGTGATGGACTTTACGTCCTCCCACGGACTGATAGTCTGGGGCAATCCATCCCATTGCTGCGCGAATTTGGTCGCAACAGCGACATCGGGATTGGCTGGGACGGACACCTTGCACAGGATCTAAGCTCCGGTATCCGCCTGACCTATTTCGAACGCAAAGTTGATAACGAGATCAACCTGTACACTTCATCCATCAGAGCCAACTACCGCAATACCGGCAACACCTACCATCACGGAGCCGAGGTGGAAGGCTATGTTGCCTGGGGCAAGCGCGCCGATCTGCAATTCGCAGCAACGCGACAAGAGGGATGGTACCGCGACGGAGGTCTCATTTATTATAACGGTGCCACAAGCAGCACACGCTGGCCCGGCCTCAACCGCACCATCAACACGCCCACGTTCAACACGAATGCCCGCCTTAACCTGCACTTTCTGAAGGGAGACTTGACCACATTTCTCGAGGTCAAACACGTCAGTCGCGTCTACATCGACATGCCGACCTATGAAAGCGCTTTGACTACCTTCGATACCGGGATGCACTACACCATCGGGCACGGCGTCAAGTTTTCCTTCGGCGTCAAGGACCTGTTCAACCAAGCGCCGAAACAATCCCTCAAAGGCACGGGGGGATACAGTTACTCGACAACAAGCGGCCCGCCCTGGGCTTCGGTAACAGAATACACCCAAACTCCAATCAGTTACAACGTCATGAACCCACATCAGGGGCGCACGATCTATACCACCCTAGCATGGAGTTTCTGATCTCATGCCAGAAGAGAATCGCGTCACCTATCAACCGTCCTACGTAAACAAAATCCTAAAAAGGACATTGACACACGCATAGAAATTGTAACGTTATATAATACCCTTTTGCGGTGAGCCACGATTCCAACGTGCCTTCACCCCACAAGTCCCATCGCGACAAAGAAGCGCGACAAAAAATGCTCGAGCGTAGTGTTTTCACAAACCTCGTATAAGGAAACTTTGACATGTCAACAGCCTTCGCCGCCTACAGCGTTTATTACTACGATGCAAATTATAACGGCCATGGAATGGTTGGACGGATTGCCGAAATGGGCGGTACCACCGTCTACCCAGATCCCGACTTGCGACAGGGATTCAATGGCGATCCAAAGGTGGAGGGATTTGCCGAAAGCAGCACGGCCCTGCGCATTGCCGCCACAGATTACGTAAAAAACGATCCAAACCGCACGGTCTATATCTATGACGCCTATGCCGGTGGGACTGCACTGAACACTCCGACATGGAGCAGCGTGACCAACCTCTATTCCCTGGTTAAGCTAGGTAGTTATCTCTACGCCATGGATTATGACAACGCACGTGTCGTAGAAATTGATCCATCCAATGGATATGCCCAATCTCCCAACGTCAGCTACACCCTCGACAGCAACTTGGTTCCCAGCGGTTACGTCGGGGTCGGGCAAGCCCTTATGGTCATCGGCAGTACCTTGTACGGCTTGTTCTCCTGCGTCGATGATCCTTCATCTTACAACCCCACCTATACCAACAGCATTCTGGTAAAATTCTCGGTAACGGGCGGATCATCAATTGGCCTCAGCAGCTACAACGCTGGCCTCCAGAAAAACGCCTTCGCCATGGACGTCTACAACACCGACATCTATGTCGTCTCTATCGGTGGGGCACAAGGATCGGGTGGCACGCCGAACGGCGACTCTCGCATCCAGAAAATCGACTATACCGGGGCTCTCGGCAGCGCCACGGTCTATGACGTCATGAGCCCCTCGGCCGAGAATCCTTACGAATTCCGAGATATCAGCTTCAAAGGTTCCACCGCTTACATCATGATGGGAACCTATAATACCGACCAAAGCGGCAACTGGGTCATGAACGGCAAGTTGGTGAGCACCACAAACTTCTCCACATTAACCACCATTGACACAATCAGCGCCGTTAAAGCTTATTTCTGGAGCGCACAGTACACATCGGTCAATGACCGCATTTGGTATGCACGCGGCAACGAAATCTGGCTCTACACCGCCGCCGACACCAGCGCCCACACGACCTTAACGCTCTCCGTCGGCAGCCTCCTGTCCAACAACGAGCTGTACCCATACGACAACATCAACGACCTCGCTTTCGTCGGCCAATATGGCACCACGAAAGCCGCACGTGGCTATCGTTCGCCGTTGCAGGCCTCGCGTTCGCCGCGTGCCGTCGCCCT
>JAFGWD010000037.1 GCA_016937315.1 Rhodospirillaceae bacterium | reverse complement strand
GTTCACCGGGGTGTTGACCATTCTTCTGCATGGGGATTGGTCACGCCTCGCGTCTTTGGAATTCTCGCGCGGAGATCTGGTCGTTTTTTGCGCCATGGTCTCCTGGGCCTTTTACACGTTGTGGCTGCGGGGTATTCCGCCGGAAATTGACCGCATCGGGTTGATGGGGGCACAGATTGCCGTGGCGTTTATCGTCTTGATTCCGTTGTATTTGGGGGAGCGAGCGTTGGGCTATATGCCGACATGGAAAACGGAAACCGTCTCTGCGCTGGCTTATTTGGGGGTTTTCCCGTCGGTCCTGGCCTATTTGCTCTACAACATTGGTGTTGCTCGCGTGGGTGCGGCACGGGCCGGGGCGTTTATTCATTTGATCCCGGTGTTTGGCGTTATCCTCGCCGTGCTCTTCCTGCATGAATCGGTGCATGCTTATCATGTGTTTGGGATGGCTGCGATTCTCACTGGGGTGGGGTGTGCAGCATGGGGTCATGTGCGGCAGAGGCATGCGGTCGCTTGATACGGTAAAAATGAGTCCGTGCCCTGTTTCCAAGTCGTTATGATGGTCGCCGATCATCGGGAGGGAGAAAAAGATGACCGCGATTGCGAAAATCCTGTTGCTGGGATCGGGAGAATTGGGGCGCGAGTTCGTGATTTCCGCGAAACGGCTGGGAGCGCATGTCATCGCCTGCGACAGTTATGCAGGGGCACCCGCCATGCAAGTCGCGGACGAGGCCGAGGTCTTTTCCATGCTGGATGCCGCCGCCCTTGGCGCGGCGATTGAAAAGCATAAGCCGGATTTTGTCGTTCCAGAGATTGAGGCAATCCGCACCGAGGTGCTGAAGGATTATGAAGATCGCGGTCTCAACATCGTGCCGTCGGCACGGGCGACCATCATGACCATGAATCGCGACCGCATCCGCGAGGTGGCGGCCACAGAACTGGGCTTGCCGACGTCGAAATATCTGTATGCGGAAACCCTTGAGGCGATGCACGCTGCTGTTGCTGTGGTTGGCATTCCCTGCGTTGTGAAGCCGGTGATGTCGTCCTCCGGCAAGGGGCAAAGCATCGTGCGTGCAGCGGAGGACATTGATCCCGCTTGGGCGTACGCGGTGGCAGGGATGCGCGGTGATCGTCAGCGGGTGATTGTCGAGGCGTTTATTCCCTTCGACTATGAGATTACCTTGCTGACCATCCGGACCCGCGAGGGCGTGCTGTTTTGTGATCCGATCGGCCACCGGCAGGAACGTGGCGATTACCAGGAAAGCTGGCAGCCGGCGGCAATGTCTCCCGCCGCTATTGGAGCGGCGCAAGATATGGCCAGGGCCGTGGTCGATAATCTGGGCGGTTATGGCTTGTTTGGCGTCGAGTTTTTTGTTGTTGGCGATGCGGTTATTTTTTCCGAACTTTCGCCGCGTCCGCACGATACCGGCATGGTGACGTTGATTTCGCAGAACCTGACGGAGTTTGACTTGCATGCGCGGGCCATTCTTGGCTTGCCGATTCCGGCGATGACGCAATACGGGCCGAGTGCTTCTGCGGTGATCCTGGCGGATCGCGAGGCAAAGGATTTTGTGGTCGAGGGCCTGGATGCGGCGCTGCGAACATTGACGCCGGGGGTTGATGTTGATGTTCGCGTCTTCAATAAGCCGACGACGCGGCCCTATCGCCGCATGGGGGTGGCGTTGGCTCTGGCCCGGAATGGCGATACGGACGCCGCCCGTGCTGCCGCACGCAGGGCTGCGGCCAAGGTGACGATTACCTATCGCGATTGAAGCGTATGACTGTACCGATTTCGGGGTCGCTGCTCCCATTATAAGGCGGCTTGCTTCCTGTGAACACCAACAGGAATTGGGGGGGGGATGGACTTTCGAGCCTTGGAGACCTTCTTGTGGATTGCGCGGTTGGGGGGATTTCGTCTGGCGGCGGACCGTTTGAATACCACGCAGCCATCGGTTTCCGCACGTATCCGGGGGTTGGAGGATGAGTTGGGCGTGCGTTTGTTTGAACGCAACGCACGGGCCGTGACCTTGACCGCAAAGGGTCGTGATCTGATTCCCTATGTGGAACGGATTCTGACCTTAAAAAGCGAAATGGTGGCGCAAATTGGTGATCCTGCGGTGGTACAGGGAACAATTATTCTGGGTGTTGTTGAAACCATTGCCCACACGTGGCTGCCGCTTCTGATTGAATGTTTGGCGCAGAGGTATCCGGCTCTGTCCCTTGAACTTGATGTCGATATCACCGCCAATCTGAGCCGTCGTTTGACGTCTCGCGAAATTGATATTGCCTTTCTGATGGGGCCGGTGGTGTCCCCTGATATCGAAAACTTGCCGCTTGGCACCCATCCCTTGATCTGGGTAGGCAGTCCCCGTCTTGATGTTCATGGGCGGCTCTTAGGGCTGGGAGACTTGCGACGCATTCCCGTGATTACCTTTCCCCGTAATTCCCGGCCACATATGGATTTGGAGGCGCTTTTCCGTGGTGGAGACGCACGTCCGCGTATCCATAATAGCTCGTCTTTGGCCACTATTGTGCGGATGGCGGTGGATGGTATTGGGATCTGTGCCATGCCGATGGAGATCGTGCAGCGCGAGTTGGATGCTGGGCTGTTGTTGCCGTTGGACGTTTCCGTTGATTTGCCAGCCTTGACCTTTACCGCGTCTTTCCCCCATGCCGCAGACACCGCGCTGCCGCGTGCGGTGTGTGATCTTGCATATCGCACAGCGATTGAGCATTCCCGTGAGCGGCTTAATCCATAGGCAATTCTGATCGACAACCATCAGAATTGGCGTTTGGACGTGATCAATAACATTTGTCACCATGTCAATCCGAACAATCGTGGGGTCGACAATGATGACCGATGTGCATGCGGATTTAAGAACCATGACCGCACGTCAGGTGCGTGCTCTGATTCGCAGTGGGGCTCTTGACGCACCAACAGCGGGCATGGCCGATGGTTTCATGCAGGCCAATCTGGCGATCATACCCAAGGCCTATGCTGCTGATTTTCTGGAATTTTGTTACGCCAATCCAAAGCCGTGTCCGTTGCTTGGGGTTTCTCGACCAGGTGATGTAGGCATTGAAAGCGTGGCCGAAGGACTGGATATCCGGACCGACGTATGTGGGTATCGGGTGTTTCGTGATGGTCTTTGTACGGGCCGCGTCAATGACTTGAGCAAGATTTGGAGCGACGACCTGGTGACCTTTGTGCTGGGGTGTTCGTTTTCTTTTGAACATGCTCTGTTGCATGACGGGATTCCGGTGCGTCATATTGATTGCGGGTGCAACGTGCCAATGTTCAAGACATCGATTCCGACGGTGCCGCGTGGGCGGTTTTCTGGTCCCTTGGTGGTTTCGATGCGGCCGTTTTTGCCTGCGGACGCCATTCGCGCCATTTGTTTGTCGGACCACCTGCCTCTGGCGCATGGTGCGCCGGTACATATGGGGGACCATGCGAAAATCGGCATTGCCGATCTCCAGTCCCCCGACTATGGCGACCCGGTTCCAGTTGCGGCGGACGAAATTCCTGTGTTCTGGGCGTGTGGTGTTACGCCCCAAGCGGTGTTGGAAAGAGCCCGGCTTCCCTTCGCCATCACGCATGATCCGGGTCACATGTTGATTGCCGACATCCGAAATGAAGATCTTTGCGACGTTACAACGGTGATGGGACACGCTTCGGTTTCGTTTTGATCGACACCATGCATGCTACGAACAAGGAGGCTTTTATGCGAGGTTTGAAGATAGTGTTGGCGACGGCGCTCGCCACGGCATTGGGAACGACGGCGGCGCAGGCTGAGATGAAGGGGGGCACCCTGACCTATGTCGGCAGTTGGAGCGGCTTGACACTGTTCAAGCAATTCGAAAAGCCGTTCTGGGGAGAAACGCTTCCCAATGCGTCTCAGGGCAAGGTTAAGGTTGAGGTTTCAACCTTTGACCAGATGGGTCTGAAAGGTGCCGAGGTTTATCGTATCCTGGCCAAGAATGTGTACGACATTGGTGCCACGGTGGCCGACTATACGGTCGCCGATGCGCCCGAGGTTGAGGGCTTGGACATTCCGATGCTTGCCCTGGACCCCAAGACCGCGCAGGCGGTGGCGATGGCTTACAAACCGGTGCTTGATGACGCCTTTGCCAAACGGTTTAACGCCAAAGTTCTGGCGGTGGTGCCGTATCCGGCCCAGATGCTGTTCTGCAATGCTGAGGTCAAGGGTTTGGCCGATATTAAAGGCCTGAAAGTCCGTTCGAGCGGCGGGTCGGCGGCGGAGTTCCTGAAAGCTGCGGGAGC
>JAFGWD010000326.1 GCA_016937315.1 Rhodospirillaceae bacterium | reverse complement strand
GCAGCCGCTTGATGTGGCTGTCGATGGTGCGATCATCGACATAAATGTGCTCCCCATAGGCAACGTCGATCAATTGATCACGGCTTTTGACGTGGCCGGGGCGTACCGCCAAGGCCTGTACGATCAGGAATTCGGTGACGGTCAGGTCAACCGGACGCCCTTTCCAGGTGCACATGTGACGGGCCGGATCGAGAGCTAAGTCGCCACGGACCAGGGCTTCGCCAGAAATGGCATCGGGGTCACTGCCGGCCAGTTTGCGTTGGCGATTGATCTCTCCACGACGCAACAGGCTGCGGATGCGCTCCACCAACAGGCGTTGCGAGAAGGGTTTCTTGATGTAGTCGTCTGCCCCCATACGCAGGCCCAGGACCTCGTCGACCTCTTCGTCTTTCGAAGTCAGAAGAATTACCGGAACGGCGGAGTTTCGACGCAGTTCAAGGAGCATTTCCATGCCATCCATACGCGGCATTTTGATGTCCAAAACCACCAGATCTGGCGGCTTGGCGGTGATTCCGGCCAAACCTTCGGCTCCGTCGTGGTACATGGCAACATCAAAGCCTTCGGCTTCCAAAGCCATGGAAACCGAAGCCAGAATGTTACGGTCATCGTCAACAAGAGTTATTGCATACGACACGGTGATGATTCTCCCAGATCCCGCCTCGACACAGATTTCAACGCGTCCGTACGCTTTTGACCGTGACCGGTACCACGATACGTCCCGCTTTCTCAAACACCAGAGAGAGGTCAAAGTGCGTGTCTTCGACCAACGGTGCCTTTAGTCCGATAAACATCACGTGCAAGCCACCTGGTTTCAGCTCGGTACGACCCTGTGCCGGAACCGTAATGCGGTCCACTTGGCGCATTCGCATCATGCCGCCGTCATTGACGTGGGTGTGTAACTCGACAACAGCAGATACCGGGGCAGACGCTGCAATTAAGGCATCGGTTTCGGGACCGGAGTTATCGATGATCATAAATGCGGCACCCGCGCGGGCCATGCCTGCGGAAGCACGCGCCCAAACACGGGAAACCGTTAGGCTTGAGGTCGGGTCGGCATGTGCCACACCGATCCAAACCGGCAACGATAGGCAGAATACGAACAGGATCGAACAAAAATGCCGAACTCTCATCGTTCCCCCTGGTAACAGCCGAGATATGCGACATATCTTATACCACGGTCCGTGGGTAGTGGTATTCGTGAAGGTGGGTATCGTTCACAAAAAATTGTCGTTTCGGCAAAGGTGGTCGGTTCCGATGTCTCGTGATGCGTACTATTATTTGGCAGTTGAAACCGGAACAGAATCCCTCCTGAAACTGGCGTGGGTCAGCCAGGCTGGAGTTGACGGTGTGGTTCGTGTTCGAACGGCGGTCTCAGTCACCGCATGAACCTTTGGGGAGACGGCAACGTGGAAAATCTTGGTCCGGTCATCAGCAAACACGGGGTCGACAAGCTTGGCTTGGGTGGAGTCCGTCGTGCGTATTGGAATTTGTCCACGGCACAACTCGTTGAAATGGCCGTTAAGCGTAACGAAGGCCATTTGTCGCGATACGGTGCATTTGTGGCGTTAACCGGCGAACACACTGGACGTGCGCCCAACGATAAATTTACGGTCAAGGATGCGATTACCGAAGCCACCACCGACTGGGGCAAGGTCAATGTGCCGTTTGATCGGGATCGTTTTGATGCCCTTTTGACGCGCATGTGCGATTATATGATCGGGCGCGATGTGTTTGTGCAGGATCGTTTCGCCGGAGCGGATCACGAGCACCGTTTGGCGGTGCGGGTTGTCACCGAGCAAGCGTGGCATGCCCATTTCTCACGCAATATGTTCCTTCAGCCGACGCAAGAAGAGGCCGAGAACTTCGTCCCCGATTTTACGGTGATTCAGGTTCCGTCTTTCCGTGCCGATCCGACCCGTGACGGTACGCGGACGGGGATTTTTGTGGTGGTCAATTTTACCCGCCGCTTGGTGATCATCGGAGGCACGTCGTATGCGGGCGAAATCAAAAAGTCGATTTTCGCAGTCTTGAATTTCCTGCTTCCGCCAAAGGGCATTTTGCCGATGCACTGTTCGGCGAATATTGGACCGACTGGTGATGTGGCGGTGTTCTTTGGGTTGTCGGGCACGGGCAAGACGACTCTGTCTGCTGATTCTTCGCGGACCTTGATTGGGGACGACGAACACGGTTGGGGGTCCAACGGTGTCTTCAATTTCGAGAATGGCTGCTATGCCAAGGTGATCAATCTGTCCGCTGATGCGGAGCCGGAGATTTTTGACACCACGCGGCGCTTTGGCACCATTCTGGAAAATGTGGTGATGAACCCCAATACCCGGCGCCTGGATCTGACCGACGACCGCTATACCGAGAATACCCGGGGCTCCTACCCCTTGTGGTTTATTCCCAATGCGTCGGAAAGTGGCATGGGCGGGCAGCCGCGCAACATCATCATGTTGACCGCCGATGCCTTTGGTGTGTTGCCGCCGGTATCTAAGTTGTCACCTGAACAGGCGATGTACCACTTTCTGTCCGGTTATACGGCGCGTGTTGCGGGGACGGAAAAAGGTGTGTCCGAGCCGTCGGCGACCTTCTCAACGTGTTTCGGCGGCCCGTTCATGTCGCGTTTCCCTTGGGAATATGGCGAACTTCTGGCCAACCTGATGCGTGAGCACAACACCAACTGCTGGTTGGTGAACACCGGCTGGTCGGGTGGTCCTTATGGTGTCGGCAAGCGTATGAAGATTGGTCATACCCGTGCGATGGTGCATGGTGCGCTTGACGGACATTTGGAAAGCGCCAACTTCGTAGCCGATCCGGTGTTTGGCATGATGATCCCGGATGCTTGTCCCGGCGTGCCCTCGGAGGTCTTGCAGCCGCGTGCCACGTGGGCGAACACGGCGGATTATGATGCCATGGCGGCAAAACTCGCGGGGATGTTTGAGGCTAACTTCAAGCAGTATGAGGCGCATGTCTCCGACGCGGTGAAGATGGTTGCGATTCGCGCCAAATAGGCGAATGGCACCATTAAGAACAAAACACCCCAGGATTTGCGTTCTGGGGTGTTTTGTATGGCAAGATTAGGATTCGGTGGGGGGATTGCGTTGATCCATGGCGGTGTCGAAGAAACACCAAGTGTTGCGTCCGGCATCCTTGGCCGCGTAAAGCGCCAGATCGGCTTTGCGGACCAAGTCATCGGAATCCGTGCCATCGTCGGGGGATATGGCAACGCCGATGCTGCCGCCGATTTGTACGGTGTGACCCTTGATGGTCATGGGGGTGCACAGGCCGTCCACGATGCGTTTGCAAACCTCCGAGATGGTCGTGCGACTGCCGCTGTCGATGAGAATGAGCGCAAATTCGTCGCCACCTAAGCGTGCGACCGTATCGGTTTCGCGGGACAATTCTTTCAGAATGCCGGCCACGTTCTTGAGTAGGGCATCTCCTACCGGGTGGCCAAAGGTGTCGTTGACGGGCTTGAATTTATCCAGGTCCACCATCAGCAGAGTGGTGGACCATTCCGGGTGTCGCTGCGCTAGGGCCAGGGCCTCGTGGAACTGACGCATGAATTGGTTGCGATTGGCCAAGCCGGTGAGTGGGTCGGTCATCGCGAGACGGCGGATTTCGTCTTCGGCCTGTCTGCGCTCGGTGATATCACGGGCAACGCCGGTGAATTTGGTTTTGTCACCAATGCGCATGACGCTGAGGGACAGGCCAATCGGGAAGACACTGCCGTCGTGACGCAGAGCGTCGAGTTCAATGGTGCGTCCGATCACTCGGCTGGGCCGCCCTTGGCTTTGCTCTTCAAAGAAACGTTTCAAATAGAAGTCATGGGCTGAGGCCATGGGGTCCGGCATCAGCATGTTGATGTTGCGGCCGATGACTTCGCCGGCTGTCCAACCAAAGATCGCTTGCGCCGCCGGATTGAAGGTCTCAATGCGTCCGTTCGAATCGATGGTGATGATGGCATCGGTCACGGTGTCGAGAATGGTGCGCATGCGGAGTTCGTCGGCTTCGGCGCGTGCGGTTGCCTGATCGGCGGCGTTACGCGCCTTGGTCAGGCTTTCAGCGAGGCTGATGGCTTGTGAGGTTTGTTGCTCGCTGCGGTTTTTTAAGGTTTGTAATGTGTCAATCTGTGCGTTCAGCTCTTCGTTCAGGTCTGCCAACTGGTGCTCGGCCTCCATGCGACGGAGGGCGTAGCGTTTGAAAACCTTTACGGTGCGGGCCATGGTGCCGATTTCGTTGTTCAGGTCGGTGTGTGTGACGTCGACCTGTAAATCGCCGTCCGCGAGTGCGGTCATGGTGCGGGTCATGGCTCGGATTGGTGAAATCACCAACTTGAGGATCAGCCATAAGGCCATGCTGGTGATCGCTGTGGCAAAGACAACGGTCGCCCAGACCACCACGTGGGCGGACCTGTGGGTTAAAGACAGGATGTTGGAAATCTGTAGGGATCGTTTTTGGATGTCGTTGGCGATTTCTCTGTCCAACGTATTGAGTCCACGCAAGGCTGGCGTGTCATCGACCTTGACGACGAGATCGACGGCCTCGGCGGTGTTCCCTGCGTCGGGCATGCCTTGGATGACGACAAGTCCGTGCTCGTAAAGGGACAGTGTGTCTTGGATGTCCTCTAAGGCGGCGCGTTCTCCGGCGGTCTGGGGAGCGGCCATGAATGCCGAGATCACCCCACGGGCTTCCCGAATCTTGACACGGGTGTGTTCGGCGTCGCGGGGATCTCTTCTCAGGAGATAATTCTTGAAGGCGTGGATCATGCCGCCATATCCCATGCTGGCACGCAGGCGGGCGGTCAGGGCGGTTTTTCCAGGCTTTGCGCCCTTATATTGCCGCAAGGTGGCCTGGATTTCCGTATGGAGAATGTTCAAGCCGCGCAAGGCGGGGGTGTCATCCAGAACAATCGCAGTATCGATGTCTCGCGCTGTTTTGCCGTGTTGGATCATCTCCACGGTTTTAGGCAATGCTGCCGTGTAGGCCGAAAGAACACGGGTGATATCTTGGATGGCAATTTGTTCCGCAGGGCCTGGGCCTAAGACTGTGTATTGCGACAAAATCGTGCGGGCGGCATTCAAGTCGGCTGTGACTTTGGCAAGATGGGCATCGTCCTTGCGGAGGATATAATTTTTGAAGTCATGGATCATTCCGCCATAGCCGAGGACGGCACGCAGGGAGGTTTCCAGACGGGCCTTTTCCGAGCGTTCGATCTGGAACTCAATCCACGAGTATTCGATGCCTTGCAGGGTGCGCCCAAGGACGTGCATTCCTCCCGCAAAAATACAGCCGGACAGAATGAGAAGAGTGGACAGGAATATGGCGGCTTGTTTCAGTGTCAGACTTTTGAACATGTCGCGGCTTCCCGTGGGGTCCGTGGATTTCTAAAGTATATCCGGTTCCGTTGGCGGGCGGGGAAGTGTTTCCGGGGTTTTCCCTGTGTCTTTGCGGTTCTCGACCTCGGCGCGGAGGATGGCCTCGGCGTCTAATGTGCTCAGGCCTAATTCTTCGCGTAGGTTTTCCAGCTGTGATTTTTCTGCGTGGGTGATCAGTCCGTTGGACAATGCGGCGGACACTTCTTCCTCATAACGTTGACGACTGCGGCGCAGTTTTTCGGAAAATGCAGAGGCCAGAATACCGGCGGGTAGGGCGACCATGCCGACGCCGATGATGGCGATGACTGCGCCCAACAGTTTGCCCATGGCGGTGATCGGCACCATGTCGCCATAGCCCACCGTGGTCAAGGTTATGACGGCCCAGTACATCGCGGCTGGAATATGTGGAAAGACGTGCGGTTGGACGGGGTGTTCAAAGACATAGGCCAAACTGGCAGACAGCAACATCACCAGACCCAGAATCGACAAGGCGGCACCGATGCTGCGGATTTCTTGGCGCAGGACCTCCAACAGTAAGGAGAGCGCGGTGAAATAGCGGGTCAGTTTGAAGGCACGCATCAGCCGGAGCATCCGTAGGACTTTCAGGTCCGTGGGGAGTGCCCATTGTAGGAAGAATGGGAAAATCGCAACCAGGTCGATCACCGCCAGTGGCGAGACCATATATCGTGCGCGGATTTTGCAACGCTCCCACGGCGTTGCCGGTGGAGGGTGATGGGCTTCGACGCTACTCCAGACGCGGGCCACGTATTCGACGGAAAAAATGGCGACGGAGAAAATATCGAAGGCGTTGAAGGCGGGGGCCAACTGGAGGTAAATTTCCGGCACTGATTCCAAGATTACCGCCACGGCGTTCAGCAGGATCAACAGGATCAACCCACCGCCCAGCAGCCGATTGCCGAGGCTGCGCTCATCGGCCCCGGAGTCCAGCAGATCGAACGTCTGCTTGCGCCATGCTTTCGTGTCAAACGTTGGCACCTATTCCTCCGCTTAGTGTGCCGTCGCCCAGGATTTCCCCGGCCCGGCGTCCACCACCAGCGGCACAGAGAGCGTGACCGCATTTTCCATGACCGGCTTGATCAGGGAGATCAGGGCGTCAGCCTGATCGGCCTTAACCTCGAACACCAATTCATCGTGAACCTGCAAAATCGCCGTTGCGGTAAGGTTTGACGTAACCAGTGCGTGCTCCACGGCGACCATGGCGCGTTTCATGATGTCGGCCGCTCCGCCCTGGATCGGGGCATTGATCGCGGCGCGTTCGGCAAAAGCGCGTTGCGCCGGGTTCTTTGCGGCGATTCCCGGTGTCGCGCACAATCGTCCGAACGGGGTGCGGACATGGCCATGGGAGCGGGCGAAGTCCTTGGTGGTTTCCATGTAATCGCGGATCTCAGGATAACGGGCGAAATAGGCCTCAATATAGCTTTTGGCTTCGCCTTGAGGAATCGCCAGTTGCCGCGCCAGTCCAAACGGCGAAATCCCATAAATGATGCCGAAGTTGATGGCCTTAGCGCGGCGGCGGAGCATGGGGTCCATGCCCTCAATGGGGACGCCGAAGACTTGGGCAGCGGTGGCGGCATGAATGTCTGCGCCATCAGCAAACGCTGCCTTTAATGCAGAGACGTCGCCGACGTGTGCCATCAGGCGCAGTTCGATTTGTGAATAATCGGCGGAGACCAGCAAATTGCCTGGTGCAGCGACGAAGGCTTCGCGGATGCGGCGGCCTTCATCGGTGCGGATCGGGATGTTTTGTAGATTGGGGTCGGTGGAGGACAGCCGTCCGGTGGAGGTGACAGTGAGGGAAAATGTGGTGTGGACGCGTCCGGTCTTGGGGTTGATTTGATTGACCAGGGCATCGGCGTAGGTCGATTTCAGTTTTTGTAGTTGCCGCCAGTCGAGGACGCGGGCAGGC
Source organism: Rhodospirillaceae bacterium (assembly GCA_016937315.1). Lineage (GTDB taxonomy): Bacteria > Pseudomonadota > Alphaproteobacteria > Rhodospirillales > Rhodospirillaceae > Oleispirillum. The sequence goes on along the minus strand of JAFGWD010000326.1, from coordinate 1,003 downwards.
AGGTCGTGACCTGCGGCGGCGAGATCGTCTAGGACTTCGGCGTCAGTGGAGTAGGCCCCGGTCTTGCTGCTTTTGCGGCCTCCCGGCAGGCTCATTTTATCGAACAGGATTTCGCCCAGTTGCTTGGGTGAGGCGAGGTTGAAGGGCTCCCCCGCCAAGTCGTGGGCTTGTTTTTCCAGTATGTTCATGCGGGCTTCGAAATCCCGGCTCATGGTGGTCAGGGCATCGGCATCGACGGCGACGCCGGTTTCCTCCATGGCGAATAAGATGGGCACCAATGGGCGGTCATAGCGTTGGTAAATGCCGGTGCGCTGTTCTTGTAACAGGCGAGCACGCAAAAGGGTGTGCAGGCGTAAGGTAATGTCTGCGTCTTCGGCGGCATAGGTGAGGGCAGTGTCCAAAGCGACTTTGTCAAAGGTGATCTGCCCTTTGCCTTTGCCACAGACCTCGGAAAACGGAATCGTCTGGTGCCCAAAATGCAACAGTGCCAGTTCGTCCATGCCGTGGCCGTGAGCCCCACCATCCAAGGCGTAAGACATCAGCATGGTGTCGTCGATGGGAGCGACGGTCATGCCTTCGCCCACCAGAATGTGCATGTCGTACTTGATGTTGTGGCCGATCTTCAAAACCCCAGGATCAGCCAGCATCGGCCCCAGCAAGGCGCATGCGCGGTCCATGGGAATTTGTTGCGGCGCGTCCAAATGGCTTTCACCAAAGTCGAAGCCGCCGCTGGTGGGGGAGGTTTCGATCAGGCCATGGCGCAAGGGGATGTAACAGGCCTCTCCCGGCGCAATCGCCAGGGAGACACCGACCAGTCGGGCGGTCATTGTGTTGAGGCCGGTGGTTTCTGTGTCCACCGCGACCATGCCGAGGTCACATGCTCGTGCAATCCAGTGGGCGAGGGTGGCTTCATCGGTCACCAGAGTATAGGTGCTGCGGTCAATCGGAGGCAATGTCGGTAGGGCAATGGCGGAGGGTGTTTCCGTATTGTCGGGTGCAGACG
>JAFGWD010000325.1 GCA_016937315.1 Rhodospirillaceae bacterium | reverse complement strand
CCCAGTCTTCACATTACAGAAGGCGCAGGCTCGTGTGCAAGTATCGCCCAAAATCATGAACGCCGCGTGACGCCGCTGCCAGCATTCCCCTATGTTGGGGCATGCCGCCTCTTCACACACGGTAAAAATCTTTTTGTCTCGAACCAAGGCTCGCACTTCGCCATAAGTGGCCGAAGTCGGGGCCTTGACGCGAATCCATTTTGGTTTGCGTGGTGACGGATTATCGGGGCGATTGCGCTTTTCTGGATGCCGAAGCGCGGCGGCAGAGGGTTTTGTATCTGTCATCATGGCCTAGAAATGAATGGCTCGTCCAAAGGCGTCAAGAACGGACTCGTGCAACATCTCGGATAACGTCGGATGCGGAAAGACAGTGTGCATCAGCTCGGCTTCCGTGGTTTCCAGAGTCTTGCCAACCACGTACCCCTGAATCAGTTCCGTGACTTCCGCACCGATCATATGGGCACCCAACAGCTCTCCGGTTTTGGCATCAAACACCGTCTTGATCAGCCCCTCAGCTTCACCCATAGCGATGGCCTTGCCGTTGCCGACAAATGGGAACCGTCCAACCTTGATGGTGTGCCCAGCCTCCTTCGCCTTGGCTTCGGAGAGGCCAACGCTGGCCACTTGTGGCGTGCAATAGGTGCAACCTGGAATGTTCCGCGTATTCAACGGATGGATATCCGGCAAACCCGCGATTTTTTCAACGCAGATTACCGCTTCGTGGCTCGCCTTATGCGCCAGCCACGGCGGGGCAACAACGTCACCGATGGCGTACACCCCTGGTTCATCGGTGCACAAGTAGGAATCAACCTTAATACGGCCTTTTTCCAGTTGGACCTTGGTGGTGGAGAGGCCAACGTCTTCGATATTGGGCACCACGCCAACCGCCATAATCACACGGTCCACCGTAATGTCCTCAGTTTTTCCGCCCTTTTCTAAAGTCACGGTAACTGAGTCCGTGTTCTTTTTCAGTGCCTTGACGTTGGTCGAAACGCGGACATCCATGCCCTGAGCCTTAAAAGCCTTTGCGGCAATGCCGGAAATCTCCGCATCTTCCACCGGCAAGACCCGTTCCATCACTTCGACAACCGTGGTCTTAACCCCCAACGTATTGTAGAAGCTGGCGAATTCTATGCCAATGGCACCTGAACCAACGACCAGTAGAGTTTTTGGTAGAACATCCGGCGTCATCGCCTGACGATACGTCCAAATCAATTTCCCATCGGCTTCCAATCCCGGTAAATCGCGGGGCCGTGCGCCCGTCGCAACGATTATATGCTTGGCGGTGAGCTCAGCCACCGGCTTGCCGTCCTTAGTCACGGAAACCTTGCCAGGGCCGTTTAAGCGGCCATGACCGTCAAGCACCGTAACCTTATTCTTTTTCAGCAGATGTTTGACCCCTGCGGCCAACTGTGCAGAAACTGACCGCGACCGTTTGACGATGGCTTGCAGATCGAAACCAACCTCTCCCGTCGATAGGCCATAGTCCTTGGCGTGGCGAAATTCACGATAAATGTCGGCAGAACGCAGCAATGCCTTGGTGGGAATACAGCCCCAATTCAAGCAAATACCACCCAAATGGGTGCTTTCCACAATGGCAACCTGCATCCCCAACTGTGCGCCACGAATGGCCGCGACATAGCCTCCGGGACCCGCACCGATCACCACCAGATCGAAGTGATTGTCCGCCATGGGCCGAAACTCCTTATGTTCGAAACGTTCTTTGAAAAACAAGCCATCACAGAAGGATGGACATTGGGTCTTCAAGCAATGACTTAACTGACCCAAGGAACTTCGCACCCAAGGCGCCATCAATGCAGCGATGATCGCAAGATAAGGTCAGGCTCATTACGGATGCGACAGCCAAGGCCCCACCCTTCACCACCGGACGCTGATCCGCCGCACCAACCGCCAGCAACATGGATTGCGGTGGGTTAATGATCGCGGCAAATTCGCGCACTCCGAACATACCTAAATTCGAAATGCTGAAGGTTCCACCTTGGTATTCCTCCGGCTTCAACTTGCCCTCACGAGCGCGCGCCGCTAGATCGCGCATTTCCTCGGAGACCGATCCCAAGGACTTACCCTCTGCGCCGCGCACAATGGGCGTCAACAGGCCGGTCGGCGTGGCCACAGCGACCGAAACATCGGCACGCTGGTAGTGACGCATCACGTCCTCTTTCCACGACACATTGGCTTCTGGCATCCGCTTCAGTGCAATGGCACAGGCCCGAATGATGAAATCGTTGACCGAGACCTTTTGCCCCCCGCTTTCGCGGGTGTTGATTTGCTGCCGCAGAGCCAAAAGATCATCCAATAACACATCCATAGTGACATAGAAGTGCGGCACGGTTTGTTTCGATTCCGTCAAGCGACGGGCAATGACCTTGCGGATTGAGGAATGTGGGACTTCGGCAAACGGTGTCCCGTAATCGGGTTCTGGCGCGGACGGAGCCTTCATTGAAGGCGGCGCCTTCACCGCTGCGGCAAAAGCCATAGCGGCCAAGAGATCCGCATCAATCTCATCATCACCACCAGAGGCTTTTGCGGCTTCAATATCGGCTTTAACAATGCGACCACGAGGGCCTGTACCGGTGATGGTGTTCAGGTCAATCTCCGCTTCTGCAGCAATCCGGCGTGCCAAAGGCGACGCAAACACGCGTTGCGCCGAAGCAGAAGACACAGATGAAGGCAACGTATTCGGCACCGGGATGTTGATCCCGCCGGGCAAGGCAAAGTTGGACAGCGGAGCAGAAGCCGGGACCGCCGCAGCAACGATAGGAACAGGCTTTGGTGCCGGTGCCGGTGCCGGAGGCGACACGGACAACGCAGAGGCGTCTTCCCCGTCTTCCAACAACACCGCAATCGGTGCATTAACGGCAACCCCGGCGGTTCCAGCCGCAACCAGGATTTTCCCAATCACGCCTTCGTCCACGGCTTCCAATTCCATGGTTGCCTTATCGGTCTCGATCTCCGCTAAGAGATCACCCGCAGCAACCGTATCGCCCTCTTTCACGATCCACTTCGCAAGGGTGCCCTCGGTCATGGTCGGGGACAGGGCCGGCATCAGGATTTGAATCGGCATGGTTCAGTCTCTCCCCTTCCCGCTCAACGGGCACAAACCGTTTTAACGACGGTCACGATATCAGCGACGTCCGGCAGCGACATTTTTTCCAAATTCACCGCATACGGCAACGGAATGTCCTTCCCCGTCACCCGCAGAGGCGGCGCATCCAACCAATCGAAGGCATATTCAGAAATCAGCGCAAGGATTTCCGAACCAATACCCGCATAGGGCCAGCCTTCCTCAATACTGACGATGTGGTTGGTCTTTTTCACCGAATGCACGATGGTCGGCAAGTCCAAGGGCCGCAAGGTCCGCAGATCAATGACTTCGGCCTCAATGCCATCCTTCGCCAACTCTTCGGCGGCAGCAAGGGCTACCCCCACCATGCGCGAAAACGCCGTCAGGGTCACATGAGACCCCGCCCGCCGGATCGCGGCACGCCCCAAGGGCACGATATAATCTGGATCATCCGGAACGTCGAAACTCTGCCCATACAGCAATTCGTTTTCCAGAAAGACCACCGGGTTCGGATCGCGAATCGCGGCTTTCAGCAACCCCTTAGCATCAGCGGCAGAATACGGCGAAACCACTTTCAATCCCGGACAATGCGCGTACCACGAGGCATAACATTGAGAGTGCTGAGCACCGACACGTGCCGCTGAACCATTGGGGCCACGAAACACAATCGGCGTTCCCAATTGTCCACCGGACATGTACAAAGTTTTCGCCGCCGAATTGATGATGTGGTCAATGGCCTGCATGGAAAAATTGAAGGTCATGAACTCAATGATCGGTTTCAGACCCGACATCGCAGCACCAACGCCCAACCCCGTAAAGCCCATTTCGGTGATCGGCGTATCGATCACCCGCGCAGCCCCAAATTCATCCAAAAGTCCCTGAGAAACCTTGTATGCGCCATTGTACTGGGCGACTTCCTCGCCCATCAAAAACACGTCCTTGTCGCGGCGCATTTCCTCGGCCATGGCATCGCGCAAGGCTTCACGCACCGTCATGTGCGTTACCTTGGCAAACGGAGCCTCTGGCTCCGTGACCGGATCGCTGCTCACAAACGCGGTCCGCGTGATGTCCAAAGGGTTGTTGCTGTCCAATGCACCAACCGCTACGGCAGCGGAAGACACGGGCAGAGGTGCTATAACCGCCGCAGACACAGGCTCGTCTGCCGGCTCTAGCGGAGCCGGAGACGCCACAGGTGCGTTGGGTGTAGCATCAAGGGCGGACGCATCCTCCCCTTCCTCTAAAATCAGCGCAATCGGTGTGTTAACAGGAACGGCGGTGTCTCCGGCTTGCACTAAAATTTTACCAAGCACACCATCATCGACACATTCGATTTCCATAGTCGCTTTGTCAGTTTCGACTTCCGCCAGCACAGTCCCCGAGGTTACGACATCGCCCTCCTTCACCAGCCAACGTGCAATTTTTCCATCGGTCATAGTCGGCGACAACGCCGGAAGCAAAACGGTAATCGGCATGGTCAGGCCTCCAACAGGACGTCGGTAAACAATTCCGCAGCATCGGGTTCCGCGCTGGACTGTGCAAAATCCGCCGCCTCACCAACAATCGCCTTAATTTCGCGGTCAATATCCTTCAAGCCCGCCTCATCAACGATTCCCGTCGCCAAAAGCAAGGTCTTGGCGTGATCAATCGGGTCATGTTCTTGCCGCATGCGGCTGACCTCCTCCTTGCTGCGATACTTGGCCGGATCGGACATTGAATGTCCGCGATAACGATACGTCTGCATTTCCAACACGCAGGGACCTTTCCCCGCACGGACATCGGCAATAATCGCAGAGGCCTGCTGTTGGACATGGACCACATCCATGCCATCAATCTGCATGCCCGGAATACCATACGCCTGGCCGCGACGGAACAACTCGACGTTCGAGGAGGCACGTTCAACCGACGTGCCCATGCCATACTTGTTGTTTTCAATCACATAGACCACCGGCAAGCCCCACAGAGCCGCCATGTTGAAGCTTTCGTAGACCTGCCCTTGGTTAACCGCTCCATCACCGAGGTAGCAAAAGGTTATCGCATCTTCGGCGCGATACTTCTGCGCGAAAGCCAATCCCGTACCAATCGGCACCTGCGCGGCAACAATGCCATGACCGCCAAAAAAGTTCTTTTCACGGCTGAACATATGCATGGAGCCACCCTTGCCCCGGGAATATCCCGTAGCACGTCCGGTCAGTTCAGCCATCACGCCTTTCGGGTCCATGCCGCAGGCCAACATATGCCCGTGGTCACGATAGCTGGTGATCACAGCATCATTGGCTTGTCCCAGAGCTTGCAACCCAGTGACCACCGCTTCCTGTCCGATATACAGGTGACAGAACCCGCCGATCAGACCCATACCGTACAATTGTCCGGCTTTCTCCTCAAAACGTCGGATCAAAAGCATCATGCGATACTGTTGCAGCAATTTTTCAGGTGGGACCACAACGGGCTGCGCCGAGGATCGGCGGGTGGTTTTTCTCGGTGAGGCACTCACGATGGTTCTCCCTGGCTCGTTCCCCTAAAGACGATCACGGGGCCAAAGAACCATGACTCCGCCGGGCCTGTTTTGCCCATTTGATCGCCCTACAAGTAACGCGACACCATGCGGCTTTCAAGAGAGGGACAGATCACTTTATTTATTTTAGCGCATTGTTTTTTCGATGAAATACTATTATTAACCAACGTTCGGTTAATATTCTTTTGCGCGAAAACCGCACGCAAAAACAAAAAACCTATCAATTGAGTTTCAAAGGGAGTTGTTGAACAAAACCACGTCGCCGGGGGCCGCCAAATCCAGAATAATGCGAGAACGCTCCTCCAGCATATCAAGATCCAGACTTTCCGGACGCAACAAACTCACGCGGCGTTCCAGGACGGCACGTTCAGCATCCGTATTGAGCTTAATCGCCTCGGCCTGAGCAATCGCCAAGCTCAAATCATGATAAGCAAGGAGTCCCCGATCCCCGTTGACAAAGTGGTAACTGAAATAGGCAATCAGAGCCACCGCCGCCAAGGGCGCGAAAACCGCACGCAACCGCGAAGAAAATTTGATGCGTTTACTCATGGGCTTGTGCCAAATACATCGTTTCAATATCCACTAGGCCCCAGTGAATCACAGCCGCGAATCGCGGTCAATCTCGATTTTGCATAGAGAATCTAACGAGTCGAATTCTTGTGGATAAACCCCAAAACAAAAGGGCCAGAACCACAGGTCCCGGCCCTTTTCGATGATCTGTCTTGAATAATTAGCCGAAAATTGCGGCTCCGGCATACATTGCGATATCGCCCAGTTCTTCTTCTATACGCATCAACTGGTTGTACTTCGCCATACGGTCGGAACGGGACAAAGAGCCGGTTTTGATCTGACCACAATTGGTTGCCACCGCGATATCAGCGATGGTGCTGTCCTCGGTCTCGCCAGAGCGATGTGACATCACGCAGGTGTAGCCCGCACGGTGGGCCATTTCCATGGTCTTCAGAGTTTCGGTCAAGGTGCCAATCTGGTTGACCTTAATCAGGATGGAATTGGCAACGCCACGGTCGAAGCCCATGGACAAACGCTCGGAATTGGTCACAAAGATGTCATCCCCGACCAATTGCAACTGATCACCCAAAGCGGCGGTCAGACGTTCCCATCCATCCCAATCGTCCTCGGCGCAGCCGTCTTCGATAGAGAAAATCGGATAGCGGTCGGCGAGATCGGCATAGTAGGCAACGATGCCGTCTGCGTCCAAGGTTTTACCCTCGCCCGCCAGCACGTACTTGCCGTCCTTATAAAATTCGCTGGCAGCAGGGTCGAGCGCCAAAACCACATCTTCACCAGGCAGATAACCAGCCTTTTCAATCGCCTTCATGATGTAGGACAAAGCCTCGTCGGCGGACTTTAAGTTGGGAGCAAATCCCCCCTCATCACCAACCGCCGTAGACAATCCGGCATCAGACAGCAGCTTCCTGAGGCTATGGAACACTTCCGACCCACAACGCACGGCTTCCGCAATGCACGGCGCGGACACCGGCATAATCATGAATTCCTGGATGTCGATGGGATTATCGGCATGTGCCCCACCGTTGATGATGTTCATCATCGGCACAGGAAGGGTATGTGCGAAAGTCCCGCCGATATAATTGAACAGTGGCAGGCCAATTTCTTCCGCTGCCGCACGCGCATTGGCTAACGACACGCCAAGGATTGCATTGGCACCCAATCGCGATTTGTTTTCCGTGCCGTCAAGATCAATCATCATGCGATCGATCTGCATCTGCTCTTCGGCATCCATGCCCACCAGAGCATCAAAAATTTCGCTGTTCACGGCTTCAACAGCTTTCTGCACACCCTTGCCGTTATAGCGTTCTGCGTCACCGTCACGCAGTTCCATCGCTTCGTGGATGCCGGTGGAAGCGCCCGACGGCACAGCCGCCCGACCCAGGGTTCCGGTTTCCAGCAGAACGTCCACTTCCACCGTGGGGTTGCCGCGAGAATCGAGAATTTCGCGAGCGGTAATGTCGATGATCGACGTCATGATGTCCTCGTTTCAGCCTGTACGGAGTTTCAGCTTATGCGGATAGGGTGGGCCTTTGCCAATTCATCAAAGGCCTTCAAAGTCGCAATCAAATCCGGCATCTCGTGCATGGGGATCATGTTCGCGCCGTCGGATGGAGCCTTGTCAGGATCAGGATGCGCCTCAATGAAAACAGCGGCAATGCCAAGAGAAACCGCAGCGCGGGCGAGAACCGGCGCAAATTCACGCTGCCCACCGGACGATGACCCCTGCCCGCCCGGTTGTTGCACCGAGTGAGTTGCATCAAACACAATAGGATATCCGGTTTTGGCCATGATCGGCAAAGACCGAAAGTCGGTTACCAGAGTGTTGTATCCAAAAGAAGCTCCACGCTCCGTCAACATCACCCGGCGGTTGCCCGCACTTTCCACCTTGCCTACCGCATTCGCCATATCCCAAGGGGCCAGAAACTGGCCTTTCTTGATGTTCACGACACAGCCGGTCATGGCTGCCGCCACCAGCAAATCGGTTTGGCGACATAAAAACGCAGGGATCTGCAAAACATCCACAGCGTCTTTTAACAGTTCGCATTGCCACGGCTCATGGACATCGGTCAGAACCGGGCACCCAATCCGTTCCCGCACTTCGCGGAACACCGGCAAAGCGGAATCCAAGCCAACGCCACGCCGACCAATGGCACTGGTCCGATTGGCCTTATCGAAGGACGTCTTAAAGATGAATGGCATTCCAATAGCCTTCGTCATTTCGGCTAAGGCTTGTGCACATTCCAAGGCGTGGTCGCGGCTTTCCATCTGGCACGGCCCCGCAATCAACGCCAGCGGGCGATCGTTCGCCAGTTTCAGGTCACCGACTTCAACCGTATACACCATGACAGCAAAGATCCTTTGAAATTAGACCAGGCGCGACTGAGCAATTGCCGCCTTCACGAATGAAGTGAACAACGGATGCGGATCAAAGGGTTTGGACTTCAATTCCGGGTGAAACTGCACACCGACAAACCACGGGTGGTCGGAAATTTCCACAATTTCCGGCAACAAACCGTCTGGAGAGCGCCCAGATACCGTCATTCCAACACGTTCCAAACGTTCGGTGTATCGGTCATTCATCTCGAAGCGATGACGGTGACGTTCCCAGATACGATCTGTCCCATAAATCTCTGCGGCCCGGCTGCCTGGCTTCAACAAGCATTCGTACGCCCCCAAGCGCATGGTACCACCCAAATCACCATCAGCGGATCGTTCTTGGATTTCGCCGTCCTTGACCCACTCGGTCATCAAACCAATCACTGGATTGTTTGAGGAACCAAACTCCGTAGACCCCGCATCCGTGATTCCCGCAAGGTTGCGGGCGCTTTCAAGCACGGCCATCTGCATCCCGAAACAAATCCCAAAATAGGGAATTTTGTGTTCACGCGCAAACGTCGCCGCACGAATCTTGCCTTCGGCTCCACGTTCGCCAAAACCACCAGGCACCAAAATACCGTGAACATCCGCCAAGCGATTCATGGTGTCATCGGCTTCGAAGATCTCCGAATCCAACCACTCCAACTTGACCCGTACATTGTTGGCAATGCCGCCATGGGTCAGCGCCTCAGACAAGGATTTATAAGCATCAAGAAGCTTTACGTATTTACCAACCACCGCAATCTTAACTTCGCCCTCAGGCTGTAAAACGCGCTGCACAATGCCGTTCCAGACCGACAGGTCGGGTTCCTTGTCGCAAGGCAAACCAAAATGGCGACAGACCTGAATATCTATGCCTTGTTCGTGATAGCTGACAGGAACGTGATAAATCGTGTCGGTATCCAAGGCCGGAATCACAGATTCCCGACGCACGTTGCAGAACAAAGCAATTTTACGGCGTTCACCTTCCGGAATCGGACGATCCGAGCGACACAACAGAACATCGGGTTGGATGCCAACGCTCAACAATTCTTTCACAGAGTGTTGAGTCGGCTTCGTCTTCAACTCACCCGCCGTCGGAATATAAGGCAGCAGAGTCAGATGAATGAACATCGTCTGCTCTTCCCCCAGTTCATTGTGCAACTGGCGAATTGCTTCCAGGAACGGCAAGCCCTCGATATCACCGACAGTGCCGCCGATCTCACAAAGGATAAAATCCTCATCCGTGACGTCGGAGGTAATGAATTCTTTGATCGCATCGGTTACGTGCGGAATAACCTGAACGGTTCCGCCCAGGTAGTCACCGCGCCGCTCCTTGGCAATGACGTTGGAATAAATGCGTCCGGTGGTGATGTTATCCGACCGCCGCGAAGAAACGCCGGTAAAGCGTTCATAATGGCCAAGATCAAGATCGGTTTCCGCCCCGTCATCGGTGACGAAGACTTCGCCATGCTGATAGGGGCTCATGGTGCCGGGATCAACGTTGAGATACGGATCCAGTTTGCGAAGACGCACCTTGTACCCACGCGCTTGCAACAAAGCGCCAAGAGCAGCGGAGGCCAACCCCTTACCCAAAGAAGAGACCACACCGCCTGTAATAAAAATAAAGCGGGCCATTCGCCACCATACCCTTTTTCTAAAATCCGCCAGGACTTCCGACGGCGTACACGCAAAAAAACCTTCGCCCGATCCTTGAACACGGGCGCGATGATAGCACCGAAAAGGTTCGGTAAAAACCGGTGCCTCCACACACGGCGGAGGCGCACGATTCGAAGAGATGTGTGAACGATGCCTTAAGGCTTAGGCGTCGCCGACTCCTGTTTCGGGACCTCTCCACCCGGCACCGGCGGCAGACTGTCGCTGCTGGGCATGGCGGGTGTGGTGGCTGTTGGATCTGCTGTGGTGGAAATCGGCGCGACCTGACGCGGCGACATCAACGCTTTCAACAAATCGTCCTCCCCACGGCTACGCATCGAAGCCATAACCGCCAGCAGGATTGATGTTGTCATGAAGCAAGCGGCCAAGATCACGGTGGCCTTGGTCAACAGATTGCCCGCAGCGCGTCCCGACATGAAATTCGCACCGCCGGAAGACCCACCGCCGGTGGCTAAGCCACCGCCTTCAGACTTCTGCAACAGAACCAGACCGACCAATGCGATGGTCAGGAGCAAATGAATAACCAGAACGACGGTCAGCATGTGACGCAAGAATCCCTGAACAGTGGCCGCGCCAAGATCAAACGCGCAATGAGCGCCTTTGTAATCGCAGCCCGCGCCTTTGGCTAGTGCGGATTTTCTCTATCCGCCATAGCTTTGCACAATCCCCCAGAAATCCGCAACCTTCAGCGAGGCTCCACCAACCAAAGCACCGTCAATATCGGGCTGCTCCATCAATTCTTTGGCGTTCGAAGGTTTAACGGAACCGCCGTAAAGCAAACGGACACCTTGAGCCGCGCTCCCCATCAGATTCGTCAACTCCACGCGAATACGCGCATGCACGGCTTGCGCCTCATCTGGGGTTGGAGTCCGCCCGGTACCAATGGCCCAGACCGGTTCATAAGCCACCACAAAATTGCCGGGTGTTGCACCGGAAGGCAGAGACCCTTTGACCTGTCGCGTCACCACAGCCTCAGTTTGCCCAGCATCGCGTTCAGCTTCGGTTTCTCCAACACAAACGATTGCCGTCAAACCAGCACGGAGCGCGGCCTCTGCCTTAGCCTTTACGGTCGCATCGGTTTCCAAATGGTCCGCACGACGTTCCGAATGGCCGACGATGACAAACCCACACCCCAGGTCTTTCAACATTTCAGGAGCAACATCCCCCGTATGTGCGCCTGAGGCTTGGGGATGGCAATCCTGCCCCCCCACGGCAATCGGAGTCCCCACCACCGCAGCCACCGCACGATCAATGAGAGTGAATGGGGGGCAAATCAAAAGGTCGCATGGCAAGGCCACAGACACCAACGGGGAGACCTCGCTGGCCGCATCGGCGGGCAATTCCGCGACTTCGCGAACCTTGTTTGCCAAGCCTTGCGCCAAGGCAGTCCCCTCTTTGGACAGCCCGTTCATCTTCCAATTTCCCGCGATTAGGGGGCGGCGCTCGTTCATTATGATCTCCTCCATGTTCACGGTGGGGGTCTTCGCCCTCCTACCATCATCACCATACGCGCCACACCTCTGCTTGTGAAGCTCCACGGGATAACAGACTTATGCCTTGCCGCAGGCCGGAATCGCCCCCTATTATCGCGCCGAAGCGGTTCCTATGCCGAATCCCCCGAAACCCCTGCTCTGGATTGCTTGCCGCCATGTCCAATTCCGTCGGTCGCTTTTTCACCACCCTTCTGGCGAAAATTCTTTTCGGCATTCTCATCATTGCCTTCGGTGCCTGGGGCATTGCAGATATGCTGCGCCGCAGCCCGGAACACGAGGCCGTTATCACGGTTGGTGATGTCGAAGTTTCAGGTCGTCAGGTCAAACGGGCCTTTGTGGCTGAGTTGCGTCGTTTACGGCAACGTTTTGGCCCCCAACTGACCGCAGCGGAAGCCGCAAAGTTTGGCGTCTTTGATCAAGTTCTGTCGCAAATCGCCAGCCGCGCCCTTTTGGATGCGGCGGCAAAGGATATGAATATCGGCGCCTCTGATGCCGCCATTCAGGCGCTGATCACCAAAAACGCTGCCTTCCTGGCCGAGGATGGGACATTCAGCCGCGAACGCTTCCAACGTGTTTTGGAAAACAACGGTTACACCGAAATCGACTTTCTGACCATGACGCGTGGCGATATGACCCGCCAGCGTATTTTGAATTCGGTCCGTGAACCTGTGGTAGCCCCAACAATTCTTGTGGACACCTTGCTCCGATATGAAGGCGAACGCCGCGTTGCCGACGTCTTTGCCCTGAAATCCGCCGACATGCCGGTTCTAGCTGATCCTGGTGACGATGTCTTGACCGCCTATCAAAAGGCGCATGCCGCTCAATACACCGCACCAGAAACCCGCAAACTCAGCGTGTTGCCGATTCGCCCCGAGGATGTGCAGAAGCGTTTGGAAATCAGTGACGACGATCTGCATGCCTATTTTGACAGTCATGCTACGGAACTCTTGGAGCCGGAACAACGCAAACTGCGCCAAATCTTGGTCAAGGACGAATCCACAGCAGAGAAAGTCGCGGCCGCATTGAAGGAAGGGCGCTCACCAGAGGTTGTGGCCAAGGACTCAAAGGCCGTCTTCTCCGATCTCGGCTGGGTTGGGCGCGACGGTCTTTTGAGCAATTTGGCCGAACCCGCCTTCGCCGCAGAAAAAGGGAACATTCTTGCCCCCTTAAAAACAGCCCTCGGCTGGCATGTGGTGATGATCGACGATGTCCGCCCGGCACATCAGCCAGAATTCAAGGCCGTCAAGGACAAGATCGTTGCGGCAGTGAAGTCTGAACAGACCCTTGCAGCTTTGTACAACGCCTCAACAGCGCTTGAGGATGCGATTGCCGCCGGAGCAACCTTAGAGGAAGCCGCAAAACTCAATGAACTCAAAGTGGTGACTTTGGATGCCGTTGATGCCAAAGGCGAAACCCCAGAAGGTAAGGCCGTAACCGCAATTCCCGCTGTCACCGACATCGTTAAGGCAGGCTTTGCCCAGGAGGCCGGTGAACAAAGCCCGCTGACTGAATATGAAGGCGAGCCGGGTGGATATTTTGTGATCCGCACCGATGCCGTGACCCCCGCCACCCTCCGCCCCTTTGTCGAGGTTCGTGCGGCCCTACTGGCGGCGTGGCGTACGGAGAAGCAGCAGGAAGCCGTGGTTGAGAAGGCCAAGACCCTCGCGGAGGCTTTCGCCACAGACAAGGATATCAAGGCTTTTGCCAAGGCGAACCATGTCAGCATTGACAGCACGCAGCCGATTTTCCGCTCAAGCGGAGGCCGTGATCTGCCCCGCGACTTGGTGAAGGCCCTGTTCACTTTAGAACCCGGTCAGACCAGCAGCGCAGCCACCTCCGATGGGGCCATGGTGGCACGGTTGTCCACCATTCAGCCGGTTGACCTCAACGACTTCAAGGGGGCCATCGAACAAGGCAAACAGCAACTTCGCTCCGCCCTGGGCGATTCCCTGATGATGCCGTTCACCACGCAGTTGACCGACAGTTTCCAAATGCGTCAATTCCGTAGCGTGGACAACCTAATACAGGAGTTGAACTGAATGCAGGTCATTCCGGATTTTGAAACTTTCCACGCCACCTATGAGTCCGGAAAGCCGCAGCTTGTCTGGATGACCTTGCCCGCTGATCTGGAAACCCCGGTTTCGGTGATGATGAAGCTGGCCGACGGACGCCCCAACAGCTTTCTTCTGGAATCGGTCGAAGGCGGTGCGGTACGTGGACGGTATTCATTCGTTGGACTGAACCCTGATATCATCTGGCGGTGCCAAGGCAACGTGGCGGACATCAACCGGCAAGCCCGTTTTACGCCCGACGCCTTTGAAACCGAAAAGACCGCACCACTGGATTCTCTGCGTGCTCTTATCGCGGAAAGCCGTGTCGATATCCCTGACGGCCTGCCGCCCATGGCTGCGGGTTTAGTCGGCTACATGGGGTATGACACCATACGGCTGGTCGAAGATATTCCCTGCCAGAACCCAGATACACTGCATGTCCCCGATGGCCTGTTTGTCCGCCCGACCCTAATTGCGGTCTTCGACACCATTGCCGACACCTTGACCCTGGTCACGCCGGTTAGACCAGAAGCAAACGTTGCCGCCAGCGTCGCCTTCGACCATGCGCGGGAGCGCTTGGCCGATGCCTTGTCCAATGTCGGGCGCAGCCTCCCCTACCAACGTCCCGTCACAGCAATGGAAGGCTCGGCTCTGCCGGTTTCCAATATGAGTCGCGACGACTTCAAGACCATGGTCGCCAGAGGCAAGGAATACATTTTAGCGGGCGATATCTTCCAGGTGGTGCTGTCGCAACGTTTTGCCGTACCGTTCGATTTGCCGCCGTTTGCTCTCTATCGTGCGTTGCGCCGCACCAATCCGTCGCCCTTTATGTTCTTCTTAAATTTCGGCAGTTTCCATGTCGTCGGAGCCAGCCCGGAAATTCTGGTGCGGATGCGCGATGGCATCGTCACCATTCGCCCCATCGCCGGGACGGCTCCGCGCGGCAAGGACAAGGACGAAGACGCCGCCCTTGCCAAATCCTTGTTGGCCGATCCTAAGGAACGTGCCGAGCACCTGATGCTTTTGGATTTGGGCCGCAATGACGTTGGGCGTGTGGCGGAAATTGGCAGCGTCACCGTTACCGAGCAGATGGTTCTGGAATACTATTCCCACGTCATGCACATCGTTTCCAATGTCGATGGCCGCATACGCGCCGATTGCGACGCCATGGATGCCCTGATGGCGGGTTTCCCCGCAGGTACGGTGTCTGGTGCGCCAAAGGTCCGCGCCATGGAAATCATCGACGAATTGGAACCGGTCAAACGCTGCATTTACGCCGGATGTATTGGATATATTTCCGGTAATGGCGACATGGATACCTGCATCGCCCTACGCACTGCCGTCGTCAAGGACAACACCATGTACGTGCAGGCCGGTGGCGGTATTGTCGCCGACAGTGACCCAGACAAGGAATTCGAGGAAAGCCGCAACAAAGCCCGTGCGCTCCTGCGTGCCGCCGAAGTCGCTCCCCGCTACGCCCGATAGGCACCTCTCCCCTTAAGCACGATACGCGGATACCCCCAAACAGGCCTATATATGGCCTGCTTGGGGCGCCTCGGCTTTTAAGAAGACCTCGTCCGCTTCATCTGTTTCATACTTGCGATCAGCACCGTTGGCGAGACATTGGAGATTCACCGCACGCTTGAAAAAGTCGATATGCGATGGCGGGTAATGCTTTTCCATTCCGGCAAGGACATCACTCAGAATCTGATCGCTTGGCATGTAGGCCCAAGGCAGCATGAAGGCTGAAAATACATTTGCGATGTATTTCCGCGTGTCCTCCGTCACGATGAAGGCTGCGATATTCGCTACGCCCTCATTGCGTTTGCTGTCTTTGACGATAATTTTTTCTGCTGCAACAACACTCAAGAGAGCACACGTTGCATAAGTGGGAAATTCCGGCTTGATGAGATGCAGTTGCGTGTCATGGACAACAACAACGGCCCCGTTTTTTAGATACGGAAGAATAGCCAGAAAGTCGAGCAACTCTCCTGGCAGACGGTGCACTGTGTCCAGTATACAAAAGTCAATGCCGTCGCCAATGTCATCCACAAAGGCATCCACAGACCCACCCGTCCGCAGATCCCAGTTCTGCCGAAGTTCTGGCAACTTTTCTGCGACAAGATAGCCGGTTTCACACTCCGTTCGTCTGTAGGCTCTGAAAGAAAGATCGACAGAGTGTAAACGTGCCTTACCCCCGAGAAGATTTAGCGTTTTCAGAATGACAGCAGATGTGCCACCTGCGGCAACACCGACCTCAAGAACCTTCTCTGGACGCTTTCGCCGGAGCAAACCACAAAGAAACGCAAGTTCTCTGTCTGACATCTCCGACGGTAATCTGATCCGTTCTTGTGAATGCGACGGCTGGCAATTCAAAGAAAGTCTTCCTAGGGCTCCCCCTTTACGTGCCCCCGCCTTTCGTGATGGCAAAGCATTGGAATGAGATTCCCAAAGCAAATCACGTAAAGGCTCTTCCCATATCAGCGCGTCATTCCCCATAGAAAGCCCCCATTTTCCCAGCATGCCGAAGGAAAACGACGTCCCCGCCGTTTAAGGTTCCTTTAGGCATGACTCATTTCCCATATTTAGCCTTTGCCAGTGCCGATAACGGCACCAGTTGGAACCCCTCGGCTTCCGCTTGTGGCAACCACTCCAATAAGGCCGCAATGGTGGTATCACGCGGGTGCCCGATGGCAATCGCAGAGCCGGTCTTGCGTGCATGGGTTTCAAGCCGACGGAGCTGTTTTTGGATCGCGGCAGGCTGTGGATCATCATCCAGAAAAACATCGCGGGTTAAGTTTACAACATTTTCAGCGTTGGCAACCTTCCGCCCCACTGACTTCCCTGACGTCAACGAATCCAAAAACAGCAAACCGTCCTGATGAAGTTCCTGCATGACCACCCGCATTGCGGTTTCATCGGACGTAAATTTGCTCCCCATATGATTGTTGATCCCGATATACCCGGAAAAGGATGACAGCGACCGCCGCAACTGCACGCGGATGGCATCCGGATCCATGGAGGTCAGCAAAACATCCGGGCCAGGGTCATAGCCCGATCCACTTGGTTCCATCGGCATATGCAGCAACAATTCATGGCCAGCGGCGTGAGCCGCCATCGCTTGTGCCCGAAGATTTCGTGCATAACTCAAAAACGACGCGGTCAACTGCGCTGGCATCGCGATAACCCGTGCAGAACGCCGCGCATCCACCCCCATATCATCAATCACAATGGCAATCATGGGGCGTTTCGCCATCGGTGTGAAATCCATTGCGTAATGCCGCCATGCAGGTTGGCGAAGGACGGCTTTGGCGGGCGGTAGCGCGGCCACCTGTTCTTCTGGGACCACTGGCTCAACCACTCTAGGTGCAACCGGTTGCGGCTGTGATGGCCGCTGGACGACAACGCGGGGTAATGGTGCCGTTGAACGCGCCATCATGTGTGCACTTCCCCACCACCCCAACGCGACCCCCATGGCCAAGGCTCCTGATGTGCAAAGCACGATCACGCGCCACGACCACCCCACCCGCCGCCGTGTCTGAGGCTTTGTCTTAACAAGACTGTGAAGAATGGACCAAGCCGCGTTCTGTCTGCGCGGCGGTTTTCGTGCGGGACGGCGGGCCAAACGTGAACTCCTTATCCTGGATCAGAAAAGACAGCATGGACCTTACACTAGGTGAGCGCGAACAGACCAGAACCCCTTTCCCACCCTTGACGCGCCTATGTCAGACGTCCATCCTGTGCGCCGAAACAAAGCGCGGACAAATGGGGTTTCTGGCCGATGTATCTGCTGATCGATAACTACGACAGCTTCACCTATAACCTGTGGCATTATCTGGGGGAGTTAGGGGCTGACGTCGAGGTTGTACGCAACGATGCCCTCACTCCGGAGGATGTCTTTGCTAAGGCCCCGACGGGCATTATCCTGTCTCCTGGTCCCTGCGACCCGGATCGTGCCGGGATCTGTCTGCCCTTGGTGACATTGGCGGCGGAAAAGCGCTTGCCCCTGTTTGGGGTGTGCTTAGGCCACCAAACCATAGGCCAAGCCTTCGGTGGACACGTCATTCGCGCACCAGAACCGATGCACGGAAAAGTCTGTGAAATCCACCATCAAGGCACTGATATTTTCGCAGGACTTCCCAGCCCTTTCCAAGCAACGCGTTATCATTCCCTATTGGTGGAGCGGGAAACCCTGCCCGCTTGCTTGAAGGTCACAGCCGAAAGCCCAGATGGTCTGATCATGGGATTGGCACATGCCGAATTGCCGATTTTTGGCGTGCAATTCCACCCCGAAAGCATTGCCTCTGAGCACGGACACGATATCCTCAAGACCTTTCTTACACTTGCGGCGACAGCTTAACGAAAGATAAAAACCATGAGCGATTTGAAGCCCATACTGCCCCGTATATCGACGGGAGAAACCCTGTCCGAGAATGACGCGGCCTTGGCTTTCGACATCATCATGTCCGGTCAGGCAACGCCCTCGCAAATTGGTGCTCTTTTGATGGGGATGCGTATGCGCGGCGAAACCGTGGCAGAAATCACCGGTGCCGCACGCACTATGCGAGCGAAGGCGCTGATGGTCAAAGCCTCCGCCAATGCTGTAGATATTGTCGGTACTGGCGGAGATTGCTCCGGCACCTACAACATTTCGACCGGTGCCGCACTGGTCATCGCCGCATGCGGTGTCACCGTTGCCAAACACGGCAACAAGGCACAGACGTCGAAATCCGGTTCTGCTGATGTCCTCAAAGCCCTTGGTGTCAATTTGGATGCCGAATTGCCAGTGGTCGAACGCTCTATCGCTGAGGCTCGCATTGGTTTCATGTTGGCGACACGTCACCACAGCGCCATGAAACATGTTGGCCCGACTCGTGTTGAAATCGGTACCCGCACGATCTTTAATATCCTGGGTCCGCTGGCCAATCCCGCGAACGTAAAACGTTTGGTGATCGGCGTCTTTTCCAAGGACTGGCTGGAGCCTTTGGCCCAGGTTCTTGGCAACCTGGGAGCAGAACGTGCGTGGTTGGTGCATGGCTCCGATGGCCTGGATGAAATCACCACCACCGGCCCGACCGATGTTGCCGAACTGAAAGACGGCAAGGTCACCACATTCTCTATTGCACCGGAAGATGTGGGGCTTGTCCGCGTTGCACCGGAGGCCTTAAAAGGCGGTGACCCGGACTTTAACGCCGCTGCCTTACGCGCCATTCTGGAACCTGACGTTCCAGTCGGGCTGATCCCTCTGCGCGATGCCGTGGCCTTCAACGCAGCGGCAGCCTTGGTGGTCTCCAATGCTGCGAAGTCACTTCAAGATGGTGTGCGTATGGCATTGAAAGTCATGAAGGATGGTTCGGCAAAGGACGTCCTGGCGAACTTCATCCGGATTACCAACGAGGATTAACTTGAGCGACATTCTGGTAAAAATCTGTGCGACGAAACGCGATGAAATCGCGGCGGCGAAAGCCACTGTTTCGCTTTCGCAATTGATTGGGCGTGCCGCCGATCAACCCCCACCACGCGGATTTGCCGCAGCCTTAGATCGAGCGGTTGCAGCCACCGGCTTTGGACTGATTGCTGAAATCAAAAAGGCATCCCCCTCCGCAGGCCTGATCCGCCCGGATTTCAACCCTGTGGAATTGGCACAGGCTTATGTCGCGGGTGGTGCGGCGTGCCTGTCGGTGCTGACCGATGCCCCCTATTTTCAGGGAGGGCCAGACGTTCTGTGGGCGGCACGCAATGCCTGTGATCTGCCCGTATTACGCAAAGACTTCATGTTGGATCCATATCAAGTGGTCGAAGCGCGTGCTTGGGGTGCGGACGCTATCCTCTTAATCATAGCCGCACTGGAAGATTCCCAAGCCCGAGAGCTTGAACAGGCCGCGATTGACCTCGGCCTGGATGTGTTGGTGGAAATTCACAATGCAGCAGAATTCGACCGCGCCCTAAAACTGAGAAGTCGCCTATTAGGGGTCAACAACCGCAACCTCAAAACCATGACCACCACTCTGGACACCACCGAGACATTGGCCTCATTATGCCCTTCAGACCGTGTTCTGGTGGCAGAAAGCGGCCTGAAAACCCGTGCTGATTTGGACCGCATGGCCATGGTTGGTGCACGACGCTTCTTGGTTGGTGAATCTCTGATGCGTCAAAGTGATGTGGCTGCTGCCACACGCATGCTTTTGCTGGGTGAAAATGCGATTTCAGCTTGATCTCGTCCGGGAACCAAAGTAGAACAAAGGTGGCTGCATTGTGGCGGGGATGACCCGACACCCAGGAGGACACCACCCATGCTGACCGCAAAGCAACGCAACTTGCTGCTGTTGATCGACAGCCACCTCAAACACCATGGAATCGTTCCCTCTTTCGATGAAATGAAAGATGCGTTGGGGCTGCGCTCAAAGTCCGGTGTTCATCGGCTGATTTCCAGTTTGGAAGAACGGGGATACATCCGTCGATTGCCTCATCGTGCCCGTGCCTTGGAAATCATAAAGCTCCCAGAAAACGTAGCTTCCATGGAGCAAACCCCGCCCTCTCCCTTCCAACCCACAGTCATCGCTGGTGGTTTTCGTAAGCAGTTTGCAGGGGTTCCCGTAGCTTCCAGTGCAGATTCCGTATCTATCCCCCTGTACGGCAAGATTGCCGCAGGATCACCGATTGAGGCATTAAGCGACCTCACCAGCGCAGTGGATATCCCGGCCAGCATGCTCACCGGTGGCGAACACTACGCCCTAACCATCGAAGGCGATTCGATGATCGACGCCGGAATTTTTGATGGCGATACAGTTTTGATCCGTAAGACCGATACTGTGGAGAATGGGGCTATCGTCGTTGCCCTGGTGGACCAGAACGAAGCGACCTTGAAGCGCTTGCGTCGCAAGGGCGAATCCATCGCTTTGGAACCTGCAAACCCACGTTACGAAACCCGCATATTCGGACCAGATCGGGTCTCCGTGCAGGGGCGCTTGGTCGGTCTGATTCGTCGCTATTGATCACCGTTATTTTGCTGTATCCAGGGGCGGCGGCCACGCCGCTCTCCTGAACTTTCCATGCGCTTCACCGCTCCGCTGTCATCCAGCCAAAGCGCCATGGCACCATACCTTTGCAATGCAGGTGTATCCAAAATCAACGGCACACCACACGTGGCAGCTACGTCTTGCGGTACAGAGTATCGGGCCACCAGCACCGACACCCCCGAACAGATGTCCGCAAAACGTCGTACACTGTCACTGCGTGCAACGCGCCAACCGGCCTGTGATGTCGTCAGACACCCCGCCATTTTACATTGCCACCCCTCCCCCAGTTCCATCGCCTCAGCCGTACGCGCCTGCCAAACGGACCGCACAAAAGCCCCTCGCCCATCGGTCAGAAATCCGTATCCATCTTTTCCACGCACGGCAATGGCACGCCCAGAATCGGCAATTAGAATATCCGGCTGT
>JAFGWD010000324.1 GCA_016937315.1 Rhodospirillaceae bacterium | reverse complement strand
CTTTCCTGGTGGCTCGATAACCGGTGCGCCCAAAATCCGCGCCATGGAGATTATTCACGACCTGGAAAACCGTCGTCGAGGCCCCTATTGCGGAGCCATTGGCTGGATTGGTGACGATGGGGCCATGGATACGTCGATTGCCATTCGGACTGTGATCGTTGATGGCGAGACGCTTTCGGTCTCGGCAGGCGGCGGGATCGTTGCAGACTCTGACCCCACGGAAGAGTATCGGGAAACCTTGGTGAAGGCCGCTCCGTTGCTGCGTGCGGTGACGCCGAACCCGAGCCTTTTGGCTGCGGAGGGTTTGTAAGTGTCACAGCACGTCAATCTGAATGGGGTGATGGTTCCGGTGAAAGTGGCCTGTATTGCCAGCAATGACCGAGGGTTCCTGTTGGGAGACGGTTTATTTGAAACCC
Organism: Rhodospirillaceae bacterium; assembly: GCA_016937315.1. GTDB lineage: Bacteria > Pseudomonadota > Alphaproteobacteria > Rhodospirillales > Rhodospirillaceae > Oleispirillum. Next base: position 2,851 of record JAFGWD010000324.1, on the reverse strand, counting down.
TTCGCGTGCAATCGGGTCAGGTGGTGGCGCTGGATCGTCACCTTGCACGGCTTGCCGAGGGCTTGGAGGTTCTCGGCTTTGGTGTGTTGCCGCTAGACCCTGTGCAGGCTATTGCCGCAACGCTTGTCGCTAATCAGGTGATCAATGGAATGGTACGTTTGACTGTCAGCCGGGGGGGTGGCATCCGGGGTGTATTGCCTCCAGAAACACCGTCTCTTACGGTTCTTGTGACGGCGGCGACGGTGGTTCCTGTGACAACACCACAACGGGTTATGGTTTCCCGGCGCACGCGGCGCAATGAGATGTCTCCGCTGTCGCGTCTGAAAACGCTGAACTATCTGGACTCGATTTTGGCACGCCAAGAAGCCGTAGCGGCAGGAATGGACGACGCGATTGTATTGAATACGAAGGGCCGTGTGGCGGAGACGACGTCTGCGAATCTATTGCTGCGTCTGGATGGGGGCTGGGTGACACCGCCGGTTGCTGACGGAGCTTTGCCAGGAACGGCACGGGCCCGCCTGCTGGCGGCGGGGTGCATCGTGGAACGAAGTCTTTCAGAGGAGGATCTTGGCGGCATAAGCGCAGCGTTCAGTGTTAGTGCGCTGTCCTTGCGTCCTTTGGTGTCCCTGAATGGTAAGGTGCTGAGTCTGCCGGATGCGGACAGTACGAGGACCTTTCGCAGTGTCCTGGATCTGCCTGATCCACAAGGTGTGGGCCGCGTACCGCTCTGACGGTTGGATTGTGGGATCTTCGGCCACCTCTGTGACAAGGTGGCCGAATGCATGTTCAGAATTTATCGATTAGGCGCGTTTGCGCGTCCCATCGCCGCCACGTCCCTGACGTGCCGGAGCGCCGCTTTTTGCACCGTCGCGTTTCCATGGACGTGCCTGTTGGGCATTGTCCTTTCGCCCATCGGTGCGCGGTGCGAATCCATTGCTGCGTTTTGGCCCACTGCGGTGCGGAGCGCCACGGCGGGGCGGCAATTTCGGCTCCATACCTGGCACCGTGGCCACTGGCAAGGTGGTGTGCGTGAAGCGTTCGATGCGGACCACCAAGCCTTTGTCGTCACGTCCGGCGAAGGCAATGGCTGATCCTGTCGCACCAGCACGGCCTGTGCGGCCAATCCGGTGCACGTAATCTTCTGCAGCACGCGGCAAATCAAAGTTGATGACGTGACTGATATCACGCACATCAATGCCCCGCGCCGCAACATCGGTGGCGACGAGGATGCGGATACGGCCTTCGTGTAAGCGCCGCAGGGTGTGATTGCGTTGTCCCTGGCCCATGTCGCCGTGCAGGGCGGCAACCGCATGCCCGGCCTCGGCCAGTTCGCGAGCCAGGTCGTCGGCATCTCGTTTGGTTGCGGCAAAGACAATCGCCTTGGTTACTTCCGGCTGTGCCGCAAAGTGTCCCAGCAATGCTCGCTTATGCGCGATGTCATCAGTGTAGTACAGGCTTTGTGCAATGTCGGGGGAAGACATTTGTGTTTCAATCGCCACGCGGATCGGGTCGCGCAGCAGGGCATGGGTCAGGCCTTCCATGCGGCGGTCCATGGTCGCGGTGAACAGCAGAGTCTGGCGTTCTGCCGGGCAAGCTGCGGCGATTTCGGCCACATCTTCGGAAAAGCCCATATCCAGCATGCGGTCTGCTTCGTCCAGGATCAATGCCTCGACCTTGCTCAAATCCAGGCGACCGGCGCGGATGTGATCCAAGAGGCGGCCAGGTGTTGCCACGGCAACTTCTACAGGGCGCGACAAACGGCGCAATTGTTCGCGATAGGGCATGCCGCCGACAATCTCGACGCTGTTCATGCGAATGAACTTACCAAAGTCACGCACCGCGCGGGTGACCTGTGCGGCCAGTTCACGAGTCGGAGCCAGCACCAGAATGACCGGCGCTCCGGGGCCACGCCGCACCGGCTCGGCAACCAAACGCGACAGCGTCGGCAATAAGAATGCGGCGGTTTTGCCTGTGCCCGTGGCGGCTGTGGCCAGAACATCACGGCCTTCCAGCGCGAAGGGGATGGCTTGCTCCTGCACCGGGGTCGGTGTTTCCAATCCACAGGCTTCGACGGCCTTCAGGATCATCGGGTGCAGAGCGAATTCAGCAAACGTCATCAAGTTTTCCTTGGGCCACGTCAACGCAACCGAACGCGGTGGCCCAGCACCGTTCGGTACGAAAAGAGGAGGCGCAAAGAGAAAGAAACGTCCAGGCTGGAGCCGAGGATCTGTATCCTCTTGGCTTGGGCCAGGAAAGGTCGCGTCTTGCTCGGCGGACGCGAAAGGCCTCCAGCGAAGAGGCGCACCATACGGATGTGCGGGGGCTTTGCCAAGTGAATTCTGCGTGAAGGAAAAAATATCTGTTGTTGGTTTTGGTTGTTGGGGGCCTAGGACGAACGAAATCGCTCCGGCACAGCCGGCGGGATTTATGAGGTTACGTCCTAGAATTTTTTGTCGGCAGAGCTTATGCCGCGACCACAATCGGGCGGTTCATCAAAACCCGCAACCATTCGGTCTGTGCGGCACGCCGGGCCTGTTTTGTCAGGAGACTGCGGATTCGCGTTTCGGCTTCGGCGAAGGGGATACTTTCCGGTGCCAGAATAGCGTCACAGATCACTATATGCCAACCGAGTTCACTGCGAACGGGGCCTCCCCAGGCTCCAGTATCCAAGGCAAACGCAAGGGCCTCGACTTCTGGATAGAGGGTGCCGGTGGCCACTGTGCCGACCATTCCACCTTGCATGGCGGTTGGGCATTCGGACTGCCGCACCGCCAATTCGGCAAAGTCCGCGCCGCCCTTTAGGGCAGAAATCACGGCTTCCGTGCGGGCTCGTGCGGCATCTTCGGTGTTT
>JAFGWD010000323.1 GCA_016937315.1 Rhodospirillaceae bacterium | reverse complement strand
TCGACATCGGCGAGAACACGGGTCCGAGTATATACGGAGCGTGCACGCAAACGCACTTCTGGACTGAGATCCTCGTCCTTGATGCGCCTATTCCCTTCAAAAGCAACACGATTAATGACGGGATTTTCAACCACAGAGACCACGAGGTCCTTGCCGTCCATGCGAATGCGAGCATCCGCGAATAAGCCTGTTGCAAACAGGCTCTTCAGCGACTTGTTGATGCGCTCAACATCGACGGGATCACCTTCTTTTATCGACATGTAAGAACGAATCGTCGCATCCTCGATGCGCTGCGTTCCTTCGACCCGGATGTTTTCGATATCTTGCGCCGAAGCGGCGTAAAACGGCACAACCAACATCAACGCCACGATCATTCCACGCCAACCGTGGCGACCCAGACTCTTCGGGTTAAAGCTCATGTTTTGGCCCCCAGGTCCATACGAACGCCGCAAATCCCCGACCATCCCATTACGATAGCCAACGGTGAATATGACGCGAAATATCATTCCATGTCGCAAAAATCATCAGCGCACTGATTAAACCGACCCCGATTTTCAAACCAATGGTCTGCACACGTTCAGGCAACGGACGACCGCGCACGGCCTCGAACGCATAAAACAGCAAATGCCCCCCATCTAGCAAGGGGATAGGCAATATATTGATGAGTCCGAGGTTAACCGACAAAAACGCCATCATGGTAATCAATGGCAGTAACCCCGCTGCGGCGGCCTGTGCCGAGACTTCGGCAATACGGATCGGCCCCCCAAGCTCATCAGCTCCGCGTACGCCACGTATCATTTGGGAAAGAGCGACAAAGGTATCCTTGACGATTCCACCGGTCATACGCGTTGCGGAAAGCAGGGCTGTGATCGGACCATGGCGGACCAAAACGGCTTCACCGCTGGAAACCACCCCCATCATCGGCGTCCGCTCAACAGAGCCAAAACGATCTGTCCGCTCAACCATACGCGGCAGAATCGTAACAGTGATTTCTTCGCCATCACGCAAAACGCGTATCCGCATAGCACGATCCAAAGCCAGTTGGGTCATTTGACGCACCTGCTCGAACCGCAAAATCCGTGTTCCATCAATATCGATGAAACGATCTCCGGGCTGCAATCCCGCATCCTCTGCCGCAGATCCAGGCATCACACGGCCAACTGTCGGAACCGTTTCCACCTGACCAATAGCCATGAACACTGCCGCGTAAACCAGAATTGCGAACAGGATGTTGGACAACGGACCCGCCGCAACAATCGCAATGCGTTTAAGAACCGGCTGTGTCGGAAATGCACATTTACGGTCTTCTTCCGTCAAGATTTGCGTGGTATCGGCCTTGGCGCTGGTTTCGTCAGCATCTCCCAGCATCCTGACATAGCCCCCCAGGGGGATGAGACAGATTTTCCAACGTGTTCCACGTCGGTCATGAAAACCAAACAGTTCCCGCCCAAAGCCAATGGAAAACGCCAGAACCTTAACACCACACCACCGCGCAACCCAAAAGTGCCCGAGTTCATGAACGAACACCACGCCAGACAGAACGAATAGAAAAGCCAACCCCTGGTATACCGGCATCAAATCATCCTTGTCTTTGCGACGACGCTTTGCGCGACGAAGATACGGCCCAAAGCCCGGATCGCTTCTGCAGCCGCCATTCTCGCATGTGCATCAACGATAAGAACATCCTCCAAGCTGTTGGGGGAAGGAAAACTGGAACCACCTAAAACCGTTTCCACGATCTCTGAGATATCCAGGAAGCCAATTTCCCGTCGCAAGAAGGCTTGCACAACGACCTCATTGGCCGCGTTCAAGAGAGTAGGAAATGCACCACCGTGCCGCAAGGCCTCCCGTGCGAGCCGCAAACACGGGAACTTTCGTTCATCCGGCATCGCAAAAGTCAGAGCACCCAAGGTTGCAAAGTCCAGGCGCTTGACCGGCGTCGCCATACGATCCGGCCAGGCTAGAGATACCGCGATCGGCGTCCGCATATCCGGCGCCCCCATCTGCGCTAAAATCGCACCGTCACAGAATTCCACCATCGAATGAATCACCGACTGGGGATGAATCACGACTTCGATACGGTCCTCTGGCATCGCAAACAGGTGAAAGGCCTCAATGACTTCCAAGCCCTTATTCATCATCGTTGCGGAATCGACGGAAATTTTCGCGCCCATGTGCCACCGGGGATGTTTCACCGCCTGTTGTGGCGAAACATCCGCCATTTCAGCACGAGTCAGCGTGTTGAAAGGCCCCCCAGAAGCAGTTAGAATCAGCCGTTCCACGCGGGTCGGGTTTTCTCCCGCCAAGGCCTGAAATATCGCGCTGTGTTCCGAATCCACAGGAATCAGAGTGGTTCCATAACGTGCAATTTCTGCCTTGAAAATGTCTCCGGCACAGACAAGGCACTCCTTATTCGCCAGCGCCAAAACACGCGCATGACGTGCGGCGGCCAATGTTGGTTCCAATCCAGCGGCCCCGACAATACCCCCAATAGCCCAATCCACCGGACGGCTGGCGGCTTCGATTAGGGCGTCTTTCCCCGCTGCGGCCTCAACTCCCGTCCCCTCTAGGCCCTCTTTCAAGGTGGAATAGAGTTCCGGGCGACCAATCACCGCAACAGACGGTGACAACGCACGCGCTGCGGCAATCAAGGCATCGACACGGTCATAGGCCGTTAACACTTCCACGGCAAAGGCACCCCGATCCCGTGCCAAAAGATCAAGCGCACTGGACCCAACCGAACCTGTTGCTCCCAGGACCGTGACGCGCTTGGGCGCTTCGTCAATACGTTTGTCCCGGCTCAAGCCCGTCACACCATTGCTCCTATATTTCGCAGCACAATAAAGATCAAAAAGGCAACTGGAGCCACTGTCAAAACACCATCAACACGATCAAGAACCCCACCATGGCCCGGAATCAAGTGGCTGGAATCTTTCACACCAGCTCGACGCTTAATCGCCGATTCAAAAAGATCACCAACTTGTGCAATCACCGCCATCATCGCACCAAGAAGTGCGAGATCAATCGGAGACAAGGCGTTAATCCCGGAAAACACGGGCAGTTCCGCACCGATGAAACCAACCCCTGCGGCACAAATCATCCCGCCCAACAATCCCGCCCAGGTTTTCTTAGGGCTGATCCGAGGAGCCAGCTTTGGCCCGCCAATGACTCGACCGAAGGCATAGGCACCGATATCCGTTGCCCAGATCATAGCGAACACCCAGGTTGTTACGCCAAAACCAAAGTCGTTACGAAGTTCCAGAACCGCAACACAGGGTATCCCCACATAAATCGGCCCCAAACACAGCAGAAAAAAATCCGCTCTATGCTCCGTCTTTAGAGCGGAGAGGCCAAGCCCCGCAGCAATGGCTCCCAACCCCAGAAACGCATAGCGCCAATCGAAAAGGGACACGGAAACCGCAACAGCGGTTCCAACAATCGCCACAGCGTGCATGAGCGACGGAATGGGAGACAGTAACCCCTGCCACTCCCAGATGAGAACCGCCGCAACGGCCACAATCAAAAGGTCAAAAACCGGCGAACCGAGGTAGATTGCTCCCAGCATCAGGGGAAGCATCAGGACCGATGTCACGACCCGCATACGCAACCCACCGGATGTGTGCACATCTGGAACGGCGCTCATGATTTCACCATCCCAGCAGAGGAAGGCAGCGCAGGCGATTTCATTTGAACGGAATAGGCTTTAGGCGACAATGGCACCGTATCGCCTTTCCCGCTGACCATATTCCCCCAGTGCGGATAGCAAGGCCGCACGATCAAAGTCCGGCCAAAAAGTGTCGATGAAAACGAATTCTGTATAGGCCATTTGCCACAACAAAAAATTACTGATGCGCTTTTCTCCACTGGTCCGGATCAAAAGATCGGGATCAGGAATATCACCCGTGAATAAGTGCGCCGAAAATGTCTCTTCGGTAATGTCTTCGGGGGCGAGAACGCCCCTTTTGACATCCTCAGCGACCTGCTGTGCAGCACAAATAATTTCGGCGCGTCCACCATAACTCAACGCAATGACCAAGGTCAGACCGGTATTATCTCGCGTCATCGCCTCGACACCCATCAATTGGTCCTGGATGTCGGGAGCCAACCGAGAACGATCCCCAATCACACGCAAGCGCACGCCCTGAGCATGCAACTCGCGTGCTTCTCGACGCAAATACAGGCGCAACAACCCCATAAGGTCACTGACCTCAGCTTCGGGACGCTTCCAATTTTCGGACGAAAACCCAAACAAGGTCAGGTAATCAATTCCCAATTCCCCGGCGGCACGCACAACAACGCGCACGGCTTCCATCCCTTTGCGATGCCCAGCCACTCGCGGCAGATGCCGTGCTTTCGCCCAGCGTCCATTGCCATCCATGATGATGGCGACATGACGCGGTATCGCAGTCACAGGTTTTTCTGCATGCATGGTCTGTCTTTCCGAACGGTCCAAATCAAACCTGCATAATTTCCTGTTCTTTGGCGACCAGAAGCTCGTCCACTTGCTTGATGGTCCGATCTGTCATCTTCTGAATATCTTCACCGTATTGATGGATATCATCTTTAGAGACAGCCCCATCTTTTTCTGCTTTCTTGAGGGACTCCATACCATCACGACGTGCATTTCGTACAGAAACACGGCTTTGCTCGGTGTACTTCCCGGCGATCTTCGACAATTCACGACGACGTTCTTCGGTCAACGGCGGGATTGGCACACGTACCGTCTGCCCATCGACCACCGGATTTAGCCCCAGGCCCGAATCCCGAATCCCCTTTTCAACTGCCTTGATCGTGGTTTTGTCCCAAACCTGAACGCTCAACATGCGCGGTTCAGGAACACCAATGCTGCCGACCTGCTTCAGGGGAGTCATGGCACCGTAGACTTCGATCTGAATGGGTTCCAGCAACCCAACGGAAGCACGGCCGGTCCGTAATCCCGCAAACTCCTTTTTCAAGGCATCGACGGCCATTTCCATACGGCTCTCGACATCAAGCAAAAGGTCTTCGAAATCAAATGCATCTGAGGACATAGGCCCTAATCCTCCCTGGTAATGATCGTGTAGAAGCCTTTTTCACCTTCGAGAACCCGCCCCAACGAGCGTTCTTCGTGCAGGGAAAAGACCAAAATCGGAATGTTGTTTTCACGCGCCAAGGCAATCGCCGAGGCATCCATAACATTCAACCCCTTAACCAAGACTTCGGTAAAGGTCAGGCTATCATAACGCACGGCATCAGGCGTGGTTTTGGGATCGGCAGAATAGACGCCATCCACTTGCGTCGCCTTCATCAAGGCATCGCAATTCATCTCAGCCGCACGCAGTGCCGCCGCAGTATCTGTAGTGAAAAAGGGGTTACCAGTTCCCGCTGCAAAAATCACCACGCGGCCTTTTTCCATGTGGCGAATGGCGCGGCGACGGATATAGGGCTCACACACCGACGACATCGGAATGGCCGATTGTACACGGCACGTCACCCCTGCACGCTCCAGAGCATCCTGGACGGCCAGCGCGTTGATCACTGTGGCCAACATCCCCATTTGATCAGCCGTCGCACGGTCCATGCCGCGTGTCGCACCCGTCACACCGCGAAAAATATTGCCGCCACCGATCACCACACAGATTTCTACACCAGTATCGTGAACGACTTTAACTTCCCGGGCAAAACGCTCAACGACGCGCTCATCAAGTCCGTACTCCTGCCCTCCCATCAGGCCTTCGCCCGACAATTTCAGCAGAATACGACGGAACTTCGATTGCGTGGTCATAACATCCCCCGAGAACACACATACGCCACACCGGGACTTCTGGCGACCGTCCCGGCGCGATGATACACGATTATGGTCGCCTGTCTTAAGAGAATCCACCCCATGAAACAGAGGGAATTCGGCACGGAGTCGAAAAAAACGGGGGACCGGATTGGCCCCCCGCATATCTTGTCAGGGGCCGTTAAGCGCCCTTCACCGCTGCGGCAACTTCGGCCGCAAAATCGGCTTCTTCCTTTTCGATGCCTTCGCCCAAGCACATACGGACGAACCCAGACAACGTCACCGGAGCACCAACCTGCTTTTCGGCGTCGACCAAAACCTTGGAGATTTTGGTTTCACCATCGACCACAAAGATTTGCTCCAAAAGGACGGTCTCTTCGTAGTACTTGCGAATACGACCATCGACCATCTTTTCAATGATCGCTTCAGGCTTACCAGAAGCCCGCGCCTGATCCGACAACACGTCACGTTCACGCGCCAAGGCCTCACCATCAACCGAGGAGACATCCAAGAACAGCGGCGTGGCAGCGGCCACATGCATCGCAATTTGCTTGCCCAGCGCTTCCAGAGCCCCCACATCACCCGTGGATTCCAAGGCCACCAGAACGCCGATCTTCCCCAGCCCCGGAGCCACCTGCCCGTGCACATAAGACGCAACCACGCCCTTCTCAACACTCAAGCAAGCGGTGCGACGTAAACGCATGTTTTCGCCGATGGTGCCGACCATTTCGGTCAGCTGTTCCTGCACGCTGCGACCGGCTTCACCATAAGGCATGGCTGCCAATGTCTCAGTGCAGCCATTCGCGGCCAAGGCCAGAGACGCTGTTTTTGCGACAAAAGCCTGGAATGTCTCATTACGAGCAACGAAATCGGTTTCGGAGTTAACCTCAACAACGGCGGCCTTGGCCCCCTCGGCAACCACACCCACCAGACCTTCCGCAGCGACGCGACCAGCCTTTTTGGCTGCGGCGGCAAGCCCCTTTTTGCGTAGCCAATCGACAGCGCCTTCCAAGTCGCCATCGGTTTCGCCCAATGCCTTCTTGCAATCCATCATTCCGGCGCCGGACTTCTCACGCAGTTCTTTGACGAGAGCGGCGGTAATTGCGGCCATGATTCTCGATCCCTTGATTTGGTAAACGGAAAACGCGGTGAACACGCAGAGCAATCAAGGCGAGGCGGCTCCTGCTGGAACCGCCTCAACCAAGAGCGGGTAAGCCGCTTAGTTCGCGGCGGCCGGAGCAACCGGCTCAGCGGCGGCTTCCGGGACAACCGGCATATCTTCGGCGACGGCTTCAACCACCACCACTTCAGCCGCACCGATATCGATACCATCGGCGGTCAACTCGGCCTGAATACCTTCAAGAACGGCACCGCTGATCAGTTCGCAGTAGGTGTTAATGGCACGGATTGCATCGTCGTTACCGGGAATCGGGAAGTCGATTTCGTCCGGGTCGGAGTTGCTATCGCAGATTGCCACAACCGGGATGCCAAGCTTCTTGGCTTCCTGCACGGCCAGGCTTTCTTTCAGGGTATCAATGACGAACAGAATGTCCGGCAGACCGCCCATTTCCTTGATACCGCCCAAGGCGCGTTCCAGCTTGTCGCGCTCACGGGTCAGGCTCAGCTGTTCACGCTTGGTCAAACCAGTCAGCTCACCATTCGCTATGCGCTGATCAATGTCACGCAAACGACGGATGGACTGCGATACGGTCTTCCAGTTGGTCAGCATACCGCCCAGCCAACGATGGTTGACGTAGTACTGACCGCAACGCTTCGCGGACTCAGCAATCGGCTCCTGCGCTTGACGCTTGGTTCCAACGAACAGAACACGGCCACCGCCAGCCACCACCTGCTGCACCGCCTGCATGGCGCGATACAACATCGGTACGGACTGCTGCAAATCAATGATGTGGATGTTGTCACGCACACCGAAGAGGAACGGAGCCATCTTCGGGTTCCAGCGACGGGTGTTGTGACCGAAGTGCACACCAGACTGAATCAGCTGGCTCATAGAGAAAGTCGGAAGCGCCATAATATCCTCGCTTTTCCGGTTGAAACGTCCGCAGACCGTGAGAAGGTTTCCCCTTCACCGGAGCGACCGTGCACGGTGCACGACCACGAAGGCCCACGTGAGTGATGGTGCGCGTGATACCCGTTTCCAGGAGACTTGGCAAGCCCCTTAGAGTTCCTGCAAGGAAACGATGCCGCCAACATCACGCAAGGCGGCTAAAATATACGGTCCAAGGGTCCGCCCCTCGGGCAGCGCCAAATCAACCTTGCGATCCGCCAACAACACGGTCAAGCGAATTTGATGACGACCAACCGGAGCCTCGTTCAGAATCCGCTGCAACGCGGGCAAAGGGGCCGCCTTGTCAATCACGATACTCAGGCCCTTTACGGCACGCGCCGCCGCACGATCCAAGGACGTGACCTCCTGTGCCGTTAAACGCAACTGTTCGTCTTCGGCTCGAACTTCGACGGTCAAGAGAAGCGGCTGGTTGGCTTCCAAAAGCTCTCGCGAAAGAGCCAGGGTTTCGGAAAACAGCGTGACTTCAAAGGACCCTGTGGCGTCCGAAAACTCGGCAAAGGCATAACGGCGTCCAGATTTTCCCAGGCGTTCACGCATCGCAACGACGATACCCGCCATTTTCACCCGCGAGACACCGCCAATCCGCGCCGATGCCGCCAAATCCGCTGCATAGACTACGTTCAAACGTTCCATCAAGGACGCGTAGGTATCCAGAGGGTGAGCGGACAAGTAAAACCCAATGGCACCGAATTCTTCGTTCAAGCGCTCCATAGGGGGCCAGTCATCGCACTTGGGCAGCATGGGGGGCGGCACAGCAACGCCATCCCCGCCAAACATGCTGTGCTGATCAGACGTCCGTTCCACAGCCGCCGCCTGTGCATACTTGATGAGGGTATCCAGCCCTTCCAGAATGCGTTTCCGGTTCGGCTCTAGGCTGTCGAAGGCCCCGGCTTTCACCAGATTTTCCAACGCACGACGGTTCAAGACCTGAGGCTCGACACGCTCGGCAAAATCCATCAGGGTTGTGAACGGTCCCCCCGCATCACGTGCCGCGACCAAGGCTTGCATGGCCGCCTCTCCAACGTTTTTCAACGCAGCCAAGGCGTAACGCACCGCCCCCTTCCCGTCTTTGTCGTATTCCACGCCGAACACCGCATCGGACGCATTCACATCCGGCGGCAACACCCGAATTTTCAGGCGGTCGAGTTCTTGTTTGAAATGCGCGAGCTTATCGGTGTTGTGAAGGTCAAGCGTCATTGACGCCGCCAAAAACTCCACCGGATGGTTGGCTTTCAAATACGCCGTCTGATACGCCACAAACGCATAAGCTGCCGCATGGGATTTGTTGAATCCATAGCCTGCGAACTTGTTCACATGCTCAAAAATTCGTTCCGCTTGAACGGCATCAACATTCTTTTTGACTGCGCCTTCCAGAAAGATCTGGCGCTGCTTATCCATCTCCGACTGTTTTTTCTTACCCATCGCTCGACGCAACAGATCGGCCCCACCCAGGGAATACCCGGCCAGCCTTTGCGCGATCTGCATCACCTGTTCCTGATAGATGATGATGCCATAGGTTTCCTTAAGAACCGGCTCAAGGGTTTCGTGCATGTAGTCGATGGGCTCATCGCCGTGTTTACGATTGATATAGCTGGGAATATTTTCCATGGGACCGGGGCGATACAACGCCACCACCGCGACGATATCTTCCAGCGTATCGGGTTTAAGCTTACGCAACACATCACGCATACCCTGGCTTTCCAACTGGAATACGCCGGCGGTATCGCCACGGGTCAACATGTCATAGGACGCACGGTCGTCCAGGGGCACCTTCAACAGGTCAATGTTTATGCCCTTTTTCGCGATTAACTTCACCGCCGTGGACAAAACCGTCAGCGTCTTCAGGCCCAAGAAGTCGAACTTGACGAGCCCTGCACTTTCCACCCAGGCCATATTGAACTGCGTCACCGGCATATCGGAACGCGGGTCACGATACAGCGGTACCAGTTCGTCCAAAGCACAGACGCCGATTACAACACCGGCGGCATGGGTGGATGCGTTGCGGTACAACCCTTCCAGTTTCAAGCCAATGTTAAAAAGCTGTGCTACCTGAGAGTCGGAATCGCGCATTTCGCGCAATTTTGACTCCCCGTCTATGGCTTCTTTCAAGGTTGTTGGCTTGGCCGGATTGTTTGGCACCAATTTACAGATTTTATCTGTCTGCCCATAAGGCATGCCCAACACGCGGCCCACATCACGCAACACGGCACGGGCTTGCAACTTACCGAACGTGATGATCTGTGCCACACGGTCGCGGCCATAACGTTCTTGCACATAGCGAATGGTTTCTTCGCGCCGATCCTGACAAAAGTCGATATCAAAATCAGGCATGGAAACGCGTTCAGGGTTCAAAAACCGTTCGAACAGCAGATTAAATCGTAAGGGGTCCAAATCGGTAATGGTCAACGCCCAGGCAACCACAGACCCCGCACCTGACCCACGCCCCGGCCCTACCGGAATATCATGACGTTTCGACCACTGGATGAAATCGGACACGATCAGGAAGTAGCCGGGGAACTTCATCTTAACGATCACGTCAAGTTCAAAGTCCAACCGCTCCCAATAGGGTTTGGCCGCTTCCTCGCGCTCTTTTTCGCTCATGTCTTGTGTGAAGACATGATCATTAAGCCGTTTCTGTAAACCGTTTTTTGCCATTTCCCGGAGGATATCGTCTTCCGACTCACTCCCGTCAGTGAAGGCAGGTAACATGGGGTCGCACTTCGGCACACAGAACGCACAACGCCGCGCAACAACCAAAGTATTGTCACAAGCTTCCGGCAAATCCGCGAACAAAGCCCGCATTTCCGCCGCTGATTTAAACCCATGTTCGGGTGTGAAACGCCGCCGGTCCGGTTGGTTGAGGGTCACGCCATCACGGATGCAGATCAAGGCATCATGAGCCTCAAACATCTCGCGCGGGCCAAAAAAGACATCATTGCTGGCAACCAAAGGCAGGTTTTTGGCGTAGGCCAAATTGATCAATGCGGTTTCGATACGCTCTTCATCCGGCATGCCATGACGCTGGATTTCCACATAAGTTCGCCCAGGAAACGCCGCAGCAAGAGCATCCAAAGCCGCCTCTGCCTGATCGACTGACCCCGCCAACAAAGCCCGGCCAACTGCACCGTCCGTCATGCCGATCAAGAGGATCAAGCCCTCTGTGTGCTCCAACAGGTAGTCGAACCCAACCTGCCGCGGCACCACACCATCGGGATCGCGATAAGAACGGCTGATGAGTTTCAATAAATGCGCGTAGCCCGTCGCATTCTGCGCCAGCAAAAGAACCCGATCCGGGTTCTCATACCGCGCATCACGGCCGGTCTTCGGGTCCACTTGCGGTTGGCGTGGCGTGACATCCAGCACCGCGCCGATCAAGGGCTGTACACCGGCATCTACGGCAAGAGAGGAAAACTCCAACGCCCCGAACATATTGCCAATATCGGTGACGGCGACAGCAGGGAATCCCCCCGATTTAGCCAAGCCGATCAGTTCACTCATCTTGATCGCGCCGGTCGCCAAGGAATAGGCGGTATGGACACGCAGATGGACGAAGTCGGCGCAATTGGCCATCACATACCCCCTAAACTTCGACGAGGGTGCCTGCACACACGGTCACCCGCCGATCCATGCGCCCGGCGAGTTCAGGATTATGTGTCGCAATTAATGCCGCCAACCCCTGATCACGAACCAAGGCCAAAAGCTCGGCAAAAACCGCATCTGAAGTCATAGGGTCCAAATTACCGGTGGGTTCGTCGGCCAACAGGAGTTTTGGCACATTGGCCAGTGCGCGTGCAATGGCAACACGTTGTTGTTCGCCGCCAGACAACTGCCCCGGTCGGTGTTCCATCCGCCCACTTAACCCCAAACGCGTCAACAGATCGACCGCGCGAGCTTTCGCCTCGGCACGCGTTTTCCCCGCGATCATTTGCGGAACAATGACGTTCTCAGAAGCCGAGAATTCAGGCAGCAAGTGATGATGCTGATAGACGAATCCCAGGGATTCGCGGCGCAAACGGGTGCGTTCTGCATCACCTAAAGTACCACAAACGTGACCCGCAATGGCGACCTCGCCTTCATCGGGACGTTCCAACAACCCGGCAATTTGCAACAACGTCGATTTTCCGGATCCAGACGGCCCCACCAAAGCGACAATTTCTCCCGCATACACCGTCAGGTCCGCGCCGTCCACGACATTCAGCGCTGCGTCTCCCTGCACGAAACGGCGTGTTACCCCTGAAAGCGCCAGAACCGGCTCTCGTTCACTCATAACGCAACGCCTCCACCGGATCGAGCCGTGCCGCACGCCATGCCGGATAAATGGTCGCAGCCAGGGACAGAACCAACGCCATCACAACCACGGTCACCACCTCAGATGGATCGACCTCAGCCGGCAACTTCGACAGGAAATAGATCTCCGCATTAAACAAATTGGCACCACTCAAAGATTCAATAAAACGCCGGATGTGTTCAATATTGGCACAAAAGGTCAGCCCCAAAACCACCCCAGCCATAGTTCCAACAACACCTATGGAAGCCCCTGTCATCAGAAAAATTCGCAAAATCGCGCCCCGTGTCGCCCCCATGGTCCGCATAATTGCGATATCACGGCCCTTGTCCTTGACCAGCATAATCAAGCCGGAAACGATATTGAACGCGGCAACCAGAATGATCAGCGTCAAAATCAGGAACATCACGTTGCGTTCCACCTGGACCGCATTAAAAAACGACGAATTGGCATGACGCCAGTCATAGACCGACAAACCGGAGCCAATCATGCGATTGATCTTTGGCGCAATGCCTGCCGTCGCATCGGCATCAATCAGGCCGATATCAATCTGCGAGGCCCGGTCCGGCATGATAAAAAAGACTTGTGCCGCAGCCATCGGAATAAACACATACGTCCCATCATATTCCGACATTCCGACCTTAAAGATCGCGGCGACGGCGTAAGATCGGACCCGTGGCACAGACCCAAAGACCGTAGCTTGGCCCTTCGGGGAAATCAGCGTGATTCGATCACCAACGGATATACCCATTTTCTGGGCCATGCGCTCACCAATCACCGCCGCATCGGCACCTTGAAAATCGCCGAGATCACCAAAGCGAATGTTATCGGCAAAAATCGGCCGCGCCCTCAAGTCATCGGGGGCAATGCCATGCACCAAAGCCCCCAGGTTAACCCCATTGGCAGTGGCCATGACCTGCCCTTCAACCACGGGCATAGCATAAGTCACACCGTCAACACCGCGAATGCGCTGTGCCAGGGCGTCATACTCGGGAATCCCCCGCCCCCCCAAGGCATAAACCGCAAGGTGGCCATTCACGCCCAAAATACGGCTCAACAGTTCGGTGCGGAACCCATTCATCACCGACATCACGATGATCAGGGTTGCCACCCCCAACATGATGCCCGCGAAGGAAAACCCGGCAATCACCGAGACAAAACCTTCCTTGCGACGGGCACGCAAATACCGAAACGCCACCATGCGCTCGAAGGGACCGAACACGGGGGAACTCCTTTTCAAGCCGTCAAAAGATGGACAGCGGCTTCTGGGGTCAGGGTCTCGCGATTTCCGGTGGCACGGGTCTTGACCTCAATCATGCCTTCCTTCAAGCCCTTCGGCCCAACCACCAACTGATACGGCAAGCCGATCAGATCCATGGTCGCAAACTTCGACCCGGCGCGTTCATCGCGGTCATCGTACAGAACATCGACTCCGGCAGCGCGTAATTGTCCATAAAGGGTTTCGCACATGCCATCAGTGGCCGCATCGCCGCTTTTCAAGTTCACCAAACCAACTTTGAATGGTGCCACGCTTTCCGGCCAGATAATACCCGCATCGTCATGGCAGGCTTCGATAATCGCACCGACCAAACGTGAGACACCAATACCGTAGGACCCCATTTCCAACGGAATGGGCTGCCCGTCTGGTCCTGTCACGGTCGCACCCATAGGCTTGGAATACTTGGTGCCGAAATAGAAGATGTGCCCAACTTCGATGCCTCGTGCGGTGACCAGATCATCACCCAGAGCCGCCTCTTGCGCCGGGTCGTGCATTTCCTCGGTGGCGGCGTAGTTGTGGGTCCAGGCATCAAATACCGGTTTCAAATCACCATCGTAATCAGCCGCAAGCGATAACGGGTCCATTTCCAAAAAGGACTTATGACAGAACACTTGGCTTTCGCCGGTTTCCGCTAGAATGATGAACTCGTGGGACAAATCACCACCAATCGGCCCCGTATCGGCACGCATGGGAATGGCCTTCAACCCCAAACGAGCAAAGGTCCGCAAATATGCGACGAACATCTTGTAGTAAGCTTTACGTGCATCGTCGGCCGTGATGTCAAAGGAATAGGAATCTTTCATCAGGAATTCGCGGCCACGCATCACGCCAAAACGCGGGCGGATCTCGTCGCGGAACTTCCATTGGATGTGATAGAGAATCTTCGGCACATCACGATAGCTCTTGGCCAAACCACGGAAGATATCGGTAATCTGCTCCTCATTGGTCGGCCCAAACAGCATCTCCCGATCATGACGGTCCCGAATACGCAGCATCTCCGGACCATAGGCATCATAACGCCCACTTTCCTGCCACAATTCCGCCGACTGGATGGTCGGCATCAACAATTCCTGGGCTCCGGCGCGGTCTTGTTCTTCACGGACGATGGCTTCGATCTTGCGCAAGACCTTCAGCCCCATGGGCAGCCAGGAATAAATTCCAGCACTCGCCTGTCGCACCATACCAGCGCGTAACATCAAGCGATGAGACAGAATCTGCGCCTCGTTCGGGGTTTCCTTGAGAACGGGCAAAAAATAGGTAGAGAGACGCATGTCACGAACCATTGGGCAATTGACGGGGTTATCCCAAGGGGATAGCGGGTCCGATGCGGCTTTGCAACGGTTGTTCGGTCCCGCCCCTTAGCAAGCATGATTTCCGCCAGTCCCAGGCCTT
>JAFGWD010000322.1 GCA_016937315.1 Rhodospirillaceae bacterium | reverse complement strand
TTGCACCGGATGAGCCCCAGTCGCCCGAATTCCCTCCACCGGCCTGGGATCAACCGCTTCCACCGCCTCAGAAAACAGCTTGGCAAGAATACCCGTGGTGTGGACGAACAATGCCAAGACACCAGCAAAGGGTCCTAACCCCACCGCCACCACGAACAACATGGCAAAAACCATTTCGTTGATAGCGCGAAAGGAATCCATCAGACGTCGGACCGGCTGGCACACCCACCACGGCACAACATTTTCAGCCGACAACACACCAAACGGCACGGCAGCCACCACGGCAAGTGCGGTTCCCCACAATGCGATTTGCAATGTGACCAACATTTCATGCGCGAATAACCGCCACTGCGAAAAATCCGGTGGGAAAAAACCCTCGGCAAAGACCCGCATATTTCCGGCATAGTTCACCAAATCGAAAGGCCGCATTTCTGCGCCATTCCAAGATGTCATCAACAGCGCCGCAAACAGCCCCCATCCAGCGGTTTTAAGAAACCGGGTGCGCCGATCAGCTAAAGGCAGAGAGATCACAGGCGGCACACGGCGAAGGCTTGATGCGTCTTCCATATCGAACCCTTTTCTCCACTTGGATGCCGGACGACCACCCGAGACGCATATGTTCCCGAGTGATCGCCAACAAACCTTGGTCTTACTCGGCGTTACGGAACTCAGATGCTTTTGCCAGTTCGTCTAATGCCTTCAACTGGGCATCCAACTTAGCAATCTTTTCCGCTTTTTCTTTGGGATCCATGCCCGTGTTGGCCTCGGCCTTCATCTTGTCGCGGAAGGCCTGCATTTGACGAATCGGGATCAACTGAAGGTCAGACGACGCGATGAACGGTGCCCAGCCAGAAGACATATCTGCCAAGACATCATGCTCATGCTTGATTTTCTTCAAATCGCCAGTACGGCCATAGCGCAGGAAGAAGGAATAGATCTTGTCCTTGGCATCATTATCCAGGTTCTTACGCCACACGATGGGATCCGCCGGGATCAACGGAGAGCGCCAGATTTCGCGGATTTCACCGGCTTCTTTCGGATGGACTTTCTTCAAACGGTCGATGGATTCGGTATTGTTGGTGGCAACATCCACCTGCTTGTTGGCAACCGCCATGGCATTGACTTCATGACTGGCGTTACGCACAACCTTGAAGCATGCCTTGGGATCGACTTTGTTCTTGGCAAAAACGTAATAGCTGGGCACCAAGAAACCGGACGTCGAATTCGGATCGCCGTTTCCAAAAGTCAGGCTTTTGTCACAGGTCAGAACGTCCTTTAAGGACTTAATCGTGCTGTCTTTGTGTACCAGAAGAAGCGACCAGTAACCGGGATTGCCTGTGACATCCACGGTCTGCGCGAAAATTTCGGCACCGGCACGATCCACAGCTTCCAAAGCCGATTTGTTACCCAACCAAGCGATATCCACTTTGTCAAAGCGCATGCCCTCGATGATCCCGGCATAATCCGGGGCAAAGAACGGCTTCACTTTGACGCCCAAAGCCTTTTCCATATCCTTCAGAAAAGGATCAAACCCCGCCTTCAACGCCTGTGAAGATTCCGTAGAAATAATCCCAAACTTCAGGACTTTGGGCATTTGGGCCGATGCCCCGGAAGCCGCCGTCAGTAATGCCGCAGCAGCAACCGAAGCAACCAAGATTTTCCGCAACATGATGGTGTATCTCCTCGTTTACGACAGTGAGAAAAAAGGAATGGTCTACGGCAAGAGCCCTTGAACGCCTTCAATCACCGTTACAACCGACGGCACGCAAGGGAGGAGGAACGGCAACAGCAGCCGGAATGCACGGCACGGTCACCGCACCCAAGGTTTCATCCATCACAAGGTCTTCGCACTGTGCGCCGTACAAGGTGCATAGCGTCTCAAGGTCGAGAGCGGCGCTTGGTCCATCGTGGAGAACCTTCCCGTGGGCGAGGGCAACAGACCGGGGGCAATATTTCTTGGCATAAGCAACTTGATGCAGAGACACCACGACCGTGGTGCCATCTTCACGATTGATCGTGGCAAGAGAGTCCATGACGCGCCGTGCGCTTTCCGGATCTAATGAAGCAATCGGCTCATCAGCCAGAATAATTGAGGCCTTTTGCACCAAAGCCCGCGCAATGGCACCACGCTGTTGCTGCCCCCCAGAAAGGGTCGACGCGCGTTGCATGGCATATGCCTCCATACCAACACGAGACAGAGCCTCCATGGCCGCGAGCTTTTCGGTACGATTGAAACGCCCCAAAGAACCGCGCCAGAAACCAATGCGCCCAAGCCCCCCCAACAACACATTTTCTAAAAGCGACAAGCGCCCAACCAAGTTGAACTGTTGGAAGATGACCGCAACCTCAACACGCAGACGCCGCACATTGCCATTCAATCGGCCATTGCTCTGCACAACGCATCCATTGATGGAAACTTTGGAGGATCTGCCGATCTTTGCACGATCCGCCACCAAAAGACCGCTGACATGACGGATCAATGTCGATTTCCCAGAACCAGAGGCACCGATCAGCGCCACCATTTCCCCCCGACCAATGGATAAGGAAATGTCATCAAGGGCTCGATGCGTACCGTCTCGTCCTTTCGGGCTTTTGCCGAATGTCTTACTCAGGTTCGCAATTTGAATGGCCGTCATCACTTCGCCCCGCCTGTTTCAGTCGACGGGCCGCACCTTTACGCAAATTCTTTGCGCTGTCGTTTTCCCAGAGAAGAAAAATTTGTGATAGAAATGTGATACAGGTTGGAGATAAAGCGGATGTACCCTTGAAAAGATAGCCTCTTTTCCATACACCATGGGGGCACAACTTCATGGAAACTTGGTATTGCGGATTGTCTTAGCGTACTATCCACAAACAGCGCATCCGTTCACAGCAAAGACTCAGAAACATGACCAACATCGGCAACCTTTGCATCGTTTCTCAGGACCGTGAGCGTTCGCTTCATGTCGGTGCGTTTTTTGAACACGCTCGATATCGGGTCACCGTACATACCGATGCTCGGGACGCCCTGAACACCATAGAAAACACCCTTCCAGACGTTGTTCTGATCGGCGAAATGTCCGAGGACGGTGCCGTGCTGGCATTGTTGCAAGCCCTGCGTGCAAACCCCAAGACCACCGATGTCCCCATCGCCTTAGACATCGCAAAGGCTGAAAGCTGGCATAGCAGCCCAACACGACCCCGCGTTGATGATGTCCTGCCCACGAACCTGGACGCCGACGCCATGGTCTTTCGCTTGCAGCCCTTGTTCCGGCTGTCCACCATGCAGGCGGAGCTGCACTTGCGCTCCACATCTTTGTCCAAGCCTCAATTTTCCGTGGCGGCGGCCCCTTGCCGCGCCCTCTATGTATCTCTCAACCCCCCGGTCACCTTGCCACAAAACTTCCTGAGTGGTGATACCACCTGGGAGGCTGCGGCCTCCATAGCTGAGGCCGAATCCATTGTCACCGGCCCTGGTTTCTTTGATGTCGCAATCATTGATGCCCCTGTTACCATGCTAGACGAAATCATCTCTTTTTGCCGTGACATGCGCGACAACCCGCGCCTTTTTAATTTACCGTCTTTGGTCCGCATTCCAGATATCTCGGCGGAGGATTGTCGTGATCTTTATCGTTCCGGGGCCAGCCGCGTTTTGCATGACACGGATGATGAGGCTGTCCTACAACAAGAGGCTCAAGCCCTTATTAATCTGCAGATGCGCCGCAACGCCGTTCGCGACGCCCTTCGCCGCACCCTGACGGAAGCGACCGGACATCCTCGCCAAGCGGTCTATACTGAAACTTTTCTACAACCTTATCTTTCCGCACGTTTGACGATTGCAAAAGACCTTGATCGTGCCCTCAGCGTGGTCCACCTCCACCTTCCCGAAGCGGCGTCCCTTTTGGAAGAGGCCGGAGAAATCGCTTGTCAGATTTTGTCGGAGCAACTGGCACGCTGGCTATCGCGCCTGATCCGCGTTGAGGATATGGCCGTCCGCATCAGCAATTCGGACTTCGTCGTTGTTCTTCCCGATACACTGCCATCCGAAGCCCAATATGTGATGAACCGCATCGCCGGGGTCCTTACCTTCACCGACTTTGCCGTCCCGGATGTTTATCGACCGGTAAAAATCTGGCCCCTTATCGGTGTCGCAGGCACAGAACCCAACGACGATGCTGAACGCATCCTGTTGCGTGCCCGTGCCAGCCTCAACTGATCCTCGTAAAATCCATGCGGATCGCCATACATTTCGATGCCATCTGCCCCTGGTGCTTCATCGGCCACAAGCGCCTTGCCCTCGCCTTGGCGCAACGCCCCCAAATTAAACCCACCATCATTTGGCGACCTTATTTTCTCAACCCCGACCTGCCGGATGAAGGCATCGCGTTCTCCGTTTATGTCGAGCGCAAATTCGGGGGCACACAGCGTGCTCAACGCCTCTTGACGACTTTGGAAGAGATCGGTCGTTCAGTCGGCCTCTCCTTTGACTTTAAGGCAATCCGTCGTGTTCCCCCCACCATGCCAGCGCATCTTCTGATTCGACTCGCCCACCGCTCCGGCAAACAGACCGAGGTTGCCGCCGCAGTCTTTGCCGCGCATTTTCTACAGGGACACGATATCGGGGACTTTGATGTTCTGCGGGATATCGGCCTGGCATCCGGCCTTTCCGCCCCCCGCATCGCGGAGGCCCTCGCAGATACCGATATGGTGGAAACCCTACGTGCCGAAGCCGAAACCGCGCAGCACGCTGGAACTCTGGGTGTCCCTCTGTTCGTCTTAAACGACGCCTTCACCATCACCGGCGCACACGAACCGGAGGTCCTGCTCCGCCTGCTCGACGTTGCAGCCGCTGGAGAGGAAGATAATCACTGGAAAACCGGCAACTTCACACCGCCGCTTCCGCGATTTCCACCAACGCTTCCATAATCCGCCGGGCTCCGGACAAGCGGATTTCCGGGTCATCCCAGCGCCGCATAATGACCATCTTCTGATCCGGTTTGATTCGGATCGTCGCGACATTCTTTGAAATGTAGCCAACCAATCCGATAGGATTGGGGAAGCTGCCGTTGCGGAAACCAACGACGCCTCCCTTCGGCCCGGCGTCAAACCGCTCAACATTGGCCCTCAGGCACAAAACCTTCAGTGCCACGACATCGAACAGATTTTCAACCTCACGCGGCAACGCCCCGAAACGATCAATCATTTCGGCCGCAAGAGATTCAATGTCCTCTCGTGCAGCAACCGCCGCAATACGGCGATATAAGTTAAGTCTGACACTTAAGTCAGCGACGTAAGTATCTGGAATTAAAACCGGCATGCCAAGGGATATCTGCGGCGACCATGTCTCCGCCGCATCCTCTTCCAGGCCTCCCGCACGTGCTGCGGCCACCGCTTCTTCCAGCAAGTGCTGATACAATTCGACACCAACTTCGCGGATATGTCCCGACTGTTCATCGCCCAGCAAATTGCCCGCGCCACGAATATCCATGTCATGGCTGGCCAGCGTGAATCCTGCCCCCAAGCTATCCAGGGAATGCATGACATTCAGCCGCTTCATGGCCACCGTGCCGACGGCACGGTCATGAGGCAGCGTCAGATAGGCATAACTACGCGCTTTGCCGCGTCCAACACGACCACGCAATTGGTAGAGTTGTGACAAACCAAACAGATCAGAACGGTGGATGACGATGGTGTTGACGTTTGGCAAATCTATACCGGATTCGATGATGTTGGTGGACACCAGAACATCAAAAGCCCCATCACTAAACGCGGTCATCACGTCTTCCAGGGTTTTTGCCGCCATTTGTCCATGCGCCACAGTCACGCGGATATCCGGCACCATGCGGTGCAAACGCTCCAGAACGACATCAATGTCCTTAATCCGTGGGCATACATAGAACGTCTGCCCGCCACGAAAACGCTCGCGCAAAATCGCCTCGCGCACGATCACTGGATCAAATGGCAAGACAAAGGTTCTGACCGCCAACCGATCCACCGGCGGGGTGGCAATCAGGCTCAATTCCTTCACCCCGGACAATGCCATTTGCAGGGTCCGAGGAATCGGCGTGGCCGACAGCGTCAGCACGTGCACATCGGATTTCAACTGCTTTAAGCGTTCCTTGTGAGCAACACCGAAATGCTGTTCCTCATCGATGATCAGCAACCCCAGACGCGCAAAGGACATTGATTTCGCCAACACGGCATGAGTCCCGATGACGATATCCACGGTGCCATCGGCCAATCCGGCCCGCACCAAAGAC
>JAFGWD010000321.1 GCA_016937315.1 Rhodospirillaceae bacterium | reverse complement strand
TCCCCGAGCCGCCGGGCAAGATCGAGAGTGGGGAGATCAAGTTCGACGGGCGCGATCTGCTGAAAGTGAGCGAGGCGGAGATGCGTGAAGTGCGTGGCGCGGAAATCGCCATGGTCTTTCAGGACCCGATGACCTCGCTCAACCCGGTGTTTACGGTGGGTTTTCAGATCATGGAGGCCCTCAAGCTTCACCTGAGGATGGACGACAAGACGGCCCGGGACCGAGCCGCTGAGCTGCTGAAAATGGTCGGCATTCCAGAGGCCCGCCAGCGCCTGGACGATTACCCGCACCAATTTTCGGGCGGTATGCGCCAGCGCGTCGCGATTGCCATTGCCCTGTTGCATGACCCGGACTTGATTGTCGCGGATGAGCCAACCACGGCTCTGGACGTGACCATTCAGGCGCAGATTCTTTCCGAGGTTCAGACCCTATGCCGCGAAACTGGGACGGCATTGATCTGGATCACCCATGATCTGGCGATTATTTCAGGCCTTGCTGACCGTGTTGCGGTGATGTACGCGGGCCGCATCGTGGAAACGGGTGAGATTGCCGAGGTGGTCTCACGGCCTTTGCATCCTTATACCTTTGGCCTGATCGGATCGGTCCCCAGTCGCAACCGTCGGGGGACACGTTTGACACAAATTCCGGGGATGACTCCATCGTTTTTATCCTTGCCGCCGGGATGTGCTTTTGCCCCACGGTGCACACGCGCAACAGCGGCGTGTCAGGCGATGCCTGAGCTGGCGGTTTTGGAACCGAACCATTTGGTGCGGTGTTTCCATCCCATGAGCGAAGGAGTTCTGGCATGAGAACCACGCCGCAAACCCTTTCGTCTGCGTCTTTCACCTCCAAAGTTCCGGTGGTGTCGGCACGTGGTATCGACATGGTTTTTCTAAAAAAGCCGCCAAGCCGTCTTGATGGTTGGATGAAGTCTTTGGGCGTGCCACGCCCCGATCCGGTGGGCGTGCATGCCTTGGATGGCGTCGATCTTGACGTGATGCGTGGTGAAGTGGTTGGTTTGGTGGGCGAATCCGGGTGTGGCAAGTCCACCTTAGGCCGCGTCATCGCGGGCATTCTTGATCCCACAGCCGGAACCTTGCGTTTCCAGGGACGGGAAGCGTCGGATATGTCGCCGCAGGAACGCTATCGCGCCAAAGTCGCGGTACAAATGATCTTCCAGGACCCGTTTGCATCCTTAAATCCGCGCAAACGGGTGCTTGAGATCATCGGTGAGGCCCCCTTGGTTCATGGCTTGGTGGCGAAGGCGGAACTGTCCGATTACGTCGATGAAATCATGATGAAGTGCGGTATTGATCCCGCCTACAAACAGCGCTTTCCGCATCAATTTTCCGGGGGGCAGCGGCAGCGCATCGGTATCGCTCGTGCTTTGGCGGTTAAGCCGCAGTTCCTGGTTTGCGATGAATCGGTGGCGGCTCTGGACGTGTCTATTCAGGCGCAGGTGATTAATCTGTTCATGGACTTAAGGCGCGATCTTGATCTGACATATTTGTTCATTAGCCACGATTTGGGGGTGGTTGAACACATTGCCGATCGGGTTGTCATCATGTATCTGGGCCGGGTTGTCGAAACCGCGCCGACCGAGGTCCTGTTCGATACGCCGCGTCACCCGTATACCCAGGCGCTTTTGGCCAACATGCCGCGAATTTCCACGGGTAAACAGGCATTTGGACAGGTGGTGGGAGAAATCCCGTCACCCCTGAATCCGCCGTCGGGGTGTCATTTTCATCCGCGCTGTCCCTTCGCCAGCAATCGCTGCCGTATGGAAAAACCGGTCTTGCGGCCCTCCGGTCCCGGCACGCAGGCGGCTTGCCACTTGCTTGAGGGGGTATCTTAACATGTCGTTGTGTGCGCCGGTTTCCATTCCCCATGTGCTGTCGTTGAACGACGCCGAGGATGCATCGTGCGTTGCGGCGGTGTTTGACAGCCCGCACAGTGGCACGGACTACCCCGATGACTTTTGCCCCGCCCTGCCAATGGCGGAACTCCGCAAGACCGAGGATATGTACATCGACGAGATCTATGCCTCGGCCCCAGACTATGGTGCGGCGTTGCTGTTGGCCCGGTTCCCGCGTGCCTATATCGACCCCAACCGCCCCGCTGATGACATGGACGAAGCGGTATTGGATGCGCCTTGGCCGTATGACTTAGCTCCGAGTATCAAGTCCAAGTTGGGGCAAGGGCTGATCTGGCGGATTTGTCCCCCGGATTTGCCGATTTATGACCGCGTTCTTTCTGTTGCGGAGTGCAAGGCTCGCATTGATGGCTATCACACTCTGTACCACGCGGCATTGCAACGTGTTTTGGATCAACGTCATGCGGATTTTGGTGCAGTTTGGCATGTGAACTGTCATTCCATGTCCGCAAACGGAAGCCCCAATACCGAAGACGGCGCGGACGCCGTTCGTGCCGATGTGGTCTTGGGCGACCGCGATGGCACTACGGCCGGGGCGGACTTTGTTGCGGCGGTTGAAGCCTGCTTGAAAGACCAGGGCCTCAACGTGAAGCGCAATGACCCTTACAAGGGGGTCGAGCTGGTCCGCGCTTATTCTGATCCGATGGCACACCGCCACAGCCTGCAAATCGAAATCAATCGTCGTCTTTACATGGACGAAAACAGCTTTGAAAGAACCGCTGACTTTGCCGCGACCAAAGCGGCCATCACGCGGATGATCAACGTTGTTTCGGCCTTTGCCAAAACCCACGCCTAAAGCGTTTTTGTCACAGCAGCGAGCATCAAAATGTCCTCGGAGTCCCTGGATACTCTGAACCTTCTGAAAACCCTGGTGGCCTTTCCCACGGTAAGCCGGAACAGCAACCTTGCCCTGATCGATTGGGTCGAGGATTACGTCACCCGCTTTGGTGCGACTTGTCGCCGGACCTTCAATGCGGAAAAGACCAAGGGCAATCTGTTTGTGACCATTGGTCCGGCGGATGTTCCCGGTATTGTTTTATCCGGCCACACCGATGTGGTGCCGGTGGATGGCCAGGATTGGGTCACCGATCCTTTCACGGTCACCGAAAAGGACGGTCGTTTGTATGGGCGGGGCTGCGCCGATATGAAAAGCTTCCTTGCCGTGGCTATGGCTTATGTGCCGCGTTTTGCTGCCGCAACGTTGAAAAAGCCCCTTCATCTGGCCTTTTCCCATGACGAGGAAGTCGGCTGCATCGGGGTGCGGAGTTTGATTGAGGATATGGCCCATCTGCCCGTGCTGCCAGAAATGTGCATCATCGGAGAGCCGACCTTGATGCATCCGATGCTGGCGCATAAGGGAAAGATCAATGTGCGAGTTCGGGTGAAGGGTTTTGAATGTCATTCCTCGCTGGCTCCGACCGGCGTCAACGCCATTGAATACGCAGCGGAACTGATTTCCTACCTGAAGGCCCTGGCGCGGCGGAAAGGCCAGGAAGGCCCCTTCGACACGATGTTCGATATTGCCCATACCACAGTCCATACCGGCCTGATTTCCGGCGGGACGGCTTTGAACATTGTGCCGCAGGACTGCTGTTTCGATTTTGAAATCCGCGCCATTCCCGGCGATGACCGGATGGCGATGCTGGATGAGATCAAAGCCTTTGTGGCCGCTGAATTGGAGCCACAGATGAAGGCGGAACATCCGGCGTGTGGATTTTCCTGGGAAATTTTGTCATCGGTGCCTGGCTCCGACACCGACCCCAACGATCCCAGCGTTCACATGGTAAGCCAGCTTTCCGGTGCCAACAGTTATGGCAAGGTCGCCTTTGGTACCGAGGCCGGATTGTTCCAGACCCGTTGGAATCTGCCGACGGTGATTTGTGGCCCTGGAGACATCGACCAAGCGCATAAGCCGGACGAATACATTGAAATCTCACAGATTCATGCGTGTGAGGCGTTCATTGGCCGTCTTCTCGACCGCATGGTCGGTTAAGGGAAACACATCGCGTCGTGTCAATAATGGGTTCTTTTTCGTTATCAGAAAAGAGCCTGTTGTTGACTTGGACGATCGTTAGCCCCGGACTTCTTATGAGTTCTCTGTTTGCGTCAGTTGGACACCCGCATGAACCCACCATGGTCACGACAACAGCAGCGGAGTATCGCGTCGAGCGTGAGACGTTCCTGGAGACGGGGACGATTCCGTGGTTCGCAAGGTTGACGAATCGGGCGCTTGGTCGTAAATGTTGAACACATTCTGGGAATGGAGTCTCCCGTAATCGCTGCAAGGCCGATGACTCCTACTGCGTGAAACTGCGCGGTG
>JAFGWD010000320.1 GCA_016937315.1 Rhodospirillaceae bacterium | reverse complement strand
GCCAAGGCGCTGAGCGAAAAGGAAGACAAGGAGCGATCTGGCGTTATCGCTCCGGCGCAACCGGCGGGATTTATGAGTTTACGTCCTAGTGGATAGAATCCAACAGAAGGAACCCGGCGGAACTAACCGCGTTGGCGTAATTGCGCCATTTCTGGCGGACTCATCCGTCAGATTTTATCCACCAGTCTTTGATAAATGATCCCCAGATCAAGAATTTGGTATCTTAAGATGCCACAAAGCCACATTACGGCACCTTAAGAGACCACTCCCATTGAAATTATGGTAGAACACCTATATGGTAACTTGAGATGCCCTAACCATTAAATATGGAGCTTCAAGCGACCATGGTTGCCCGAAATCCACTTCTGACAGCGCCACCCTATGAGGTGGAAAGGTCTCTGAAGACGCTTGGTGCCAATCTGCGAACCGCACGGTTGCGGCGCAATCTGTCACTTCAACAGGTTGCGGAGAAGGTCGGCGTCGGGCGGCATGTGATATCTGCCGCTGAGAAGGGGAAATCTTCAACAGGCATCGCCATATACGCAGCAATCCTGTGGGCGCTTGGTCTCATCGACCAGCTCTCCGTCGTTGCCGATCCAAATCATGACGAAGAAGGCAAAACACTTGCTAAATCTCGTGAGCGCACGCGTGCTGGTACAGCGAAGGGGTTAAGTGATGACTTCTGACATGGGCCAATCCGAGTGTTTTGTTTACGTTACTCTGCCGGAGCAGACAGAACCCGTAACGGCTGGGCGTTTTGTTCTCACAACGGACAGGCACGGGGTTTCCGTCGGGCGGTTCATCTATGGCCGCAGCTACAGGGATCGTCCTGATGCGGTGGAACTTGATCCAGCCGAGTTGAAACTCGCCCCTCGAATCTATGAAACGACAGCAATGGGTGGGGTATTCGGTGCTCTTCGGGATGCAGGGCCGGACTATTGGGGGCGTCGGATCATTGAGCGCCATGCAGGGCGGGCGCAACTGGGTGAACTCGACTATCTGCTCCACTCCCCCGACGACCGTGCGGGTGCTCTTGGGTTTGGTATTGGACAGCAACCTCCTGCTCCTCGTCGAGATTTTAATCAGACACTTGACCTGGAAAAACTCTTGGCCATCGCAGATGCAATCATGAGCGAAGAGGACGTAAGCCCTGATGCAGCGGCAGGCCAGATCGAGGAACTCCTGCTCGTCGGCACGTCCATGGGCGGCGCAAGGCCAAAAGCCATTGTAGAGGATGACGATGGGCTGTGGATCGCAAAATTCAATCGCCCGGATGATAAATGGAACCAGGCACGGGTTGAACACAGCATGCTTTTACTGGCACGCGATTGCGGGCTGACGGTATCGACAAGCAGGGTGATCACAATCGGCGGCAGGGATGTATTGCTCGTCAAACGGTTTGATAGGGAAAAAACGGACACTGGTTATCTGAGAGCTCGGATGATCAGTGGCCTCACGCTGCTTCGTGCAGAGGATAGTCACCGCTCCCGTGACCGCTGGTCATACGTGTTATTGGCAGAGGAACTGCGCCGCACATGCACGGAGCCGAAGAAGCAGGCGAACGAACTCTTTCGCCGTATGTGCTTTAATGCCCTCATCTCGAATACAGACGATCACCCTCGCAACCATGCCATCATTGCCAAGGACCGGGCTTGGAAACTTTCTCCTGCCTATGACCTTACGCCCTCGGCACCTGTAAGCTTGGAACAGCGCGACCTTGCCCTTAGCTGCGGGGATCAGGGGCGCTTTGCCAATATGGAGAATCTACTGTCCCAATGTGAACGGTTCCTGCTGAACCGAGAGGAAGCAGAATCCATAATCGCAGAGATGGAAGAGATCGTTGGCAAGTCCTGGTACACTGTGATGCGCTCCACAGGGGTAACGGAACGGGACTGTGACCTGCTCAAAGGCGCTTTCGTTTATCCGGGATTTATGAGTTTACGCCCTAAGCAAGGCGGATCATAATCAGGTAAACAGCCGAACCAAAGTGCCGATGTAACCATGTCCGCATAAATATCCGCCTGTAAAACAAGCCGTCTCAACGAGAGGGCTATAACCCCAAATCCCGCATGGCACGTTCCGCTCACGCTCACGTTGGCGCTCTTCATGTCTGTGCCATGCTTGATAGAGCTGTTCTTTGCGATCTTCGGCAAGGCGGGCCTTGTGGATCATAAACGTGTGCTGTGCTCAGAGCACCCAATCCTCAAAACCAAAAACAACAAACCCCGCCAAAATCAACGGGGTTTGTCAGCAGTCTTACGGCCCCGCGAAAACGGGGCCGTTTTGTGTTGCTGTATGGTGTTTACCGCTTGATGCGGACCAGTTCGTCCAGCATTTCATCGGCCGAGGTAATCACTTTCGCGGCGGCAGAGTAGGCACGTTGCGTGGTGATCATGTTGGTGAACTCGGTTCCCAAATCCACTGTGGATGCTTCAAGGGACGCTGAGTTGATGGTCCCGGCCCCTCCAGAGCCAGCGGTCCGCACGGTTGGCTGACCAGAGACGTCGGTCTCAATCCACATGTTCCCGGTGCGCGATTCCATGCCATTGGGATTAACGAAAGTCGCCACCGGAATTTGTGCAATGGGGCGGCTTTCGCCGTTGTCGAACAGGGCGGTGACGATGCCGTCATCACCGATGGAGACACCAGCATAGCTACCGAATTTGGCACCGTCCTGGTTGATGTAGTTTGGCGCGAAGTCACCGGCCAAGTGGGTCAGGCCGTCGGCAGTCGAAGTATTGCCGAAGAACAGATCGATCCGAAGATCGACGTTCTGGCCGTTTTTGACGGTTTCTTCCATATTTTCGGCGCCATTCGCCCAGTCGATTTCGACGCTATTAACGTTGAAATACTTCGGCGTGCCGTCGGCGTTGAAGCGCACTGCTGGAACGATGTAGCCGTTTTCGGCGTCAGTGGAGCCGTTGAAGTCGAACGCGTTTTCCACGGTGCCGGTAGCATTGTGGTCCGTGGAGCCTGCCGACGAGTAGGTGGCTGTGGCGACTGTGCCGACGTCGTAGGTGATGTCCGCACCGGAACTGGTTTGCTGGATATTCAGTGTCCGTCCACTGGCGACGAAACGTCCGGACTCTGCCAAGTTGGCGTCAATTGCCGTCTTCAAGGAGGAGACGGCGGATGCTGGGTCGGTGCCAGCGCCGCTGATATTCACCACAACGTTACCCGCGACAACAGCACCGGTGGTGCCGGTGTTGGTGAATTCGAACGTGGTGCCATTGATGTCAATGGTGTCGCCCACCGTGGGGACGGTGTCGAAGTCGAAGCGAGCAACGTTCTTTAATGCTTCGTCGATCGCCGGGATGGTGTAGGTCCCAGTGGGAATGCCGGTGTTGGCATTGGGGTTGGCTTGTGATTGTAGGCAGCTGAGGCAGCTGGATGCATTGACCGTGACCCCGTCCCCGGACGCCGATTGGATGATATCCATCTTTGCGCCGTTGGCGACGAAGCGGTCCGAGTCACGAAGATTGGCGTCGATAGCCGTTTTCAGCGTGGCGATGACTTCGGAGACACTGGTTGCCGTGGTAATGTTCACCGCAATTGCACCGGGGACCGTGACAGGACCGCCGTTGGTGAATTCGAAAGTCTGTGCGCCGAGGCCGTCATCAATGGTCAGGTATTCGCCAGAGGTGGGAATCTTGGACAGTTCGATCTGTCCGCGTGCCGCATAAACGTCTTCGGCTGCGGCATCGGTGGACACTTCGCGTTCGTCATAGACCACCAGTGTCGCTGCACCAGAAGGCATTTCCACATCCAATCCCCAAGAGTTGGAAGACTGCTTGGTGAATTGGAGGTTCAGGTTGTGGTCGTTGCCTAAGCTGTCATAGACCAGGGTAGACAAGCTGTGCCGTCCCCCGGCACTGGCGCTGCTGGCATCAAAGATTGGATCGGACGATGGCAGGTTGGCACCAATGCGAATGTTCTGGGTTGCGGTGGCGGTACCACCGATGCGGTTGAGGTTGACCGGCTTCAGGTTGGTGCTGTCGATGACGTTGTCATTGACGTAGGTGGTGATCCCATTCTGATCCTGGTAAGCCTTCATGTAGACGTTGTCCCCCACCTTCACCAATGAAGCTGAGGCGCTGCCGTCATAGGTCGCCAACGGCCAGGCTTGCAGATAATTGCCGCCGACGTTGGTTAAATATCCTTGATCGTCCAGCTTGAAGGAACCGGCGCGGGTGTAGCCCCAGACGTTGCCAGATCCGGGATTGGCGGCTTCGTTGATGATAAAGAAGCCAGAACCAGAGATGCCCAAATCGGTAGACGAACTGGTTGCCGAGAGCAGGCCTTGAATATCAATGTTGGCGCGGGGTTTTGGTTGTGCGCCGCCTGCAGAATACGTGGTCAGAGAGGTTTGTTTGGTTACCAGGGTCTGGAAGTTGACCGAGGTGCCCTTGTAACCAATGGTGTTGATATTGGTGATGTTGTCGGCGATCGCGCCCATCGCGCTCGACTGCGCGGAGAGGCCGGAAACGCCTGAGAAAAGTGCACCGTAGAGGCTCATGATGTCGTCTCCTTAACGTCCTTGCTCCGGTTGGGGCTACCCCATGATGCCGGGCGATGGGTGCGGCGTTAGCCGTTGGTCTCGGTTGTTGTAGTGTCCGTCGTGGTGTCCGTCGGAGTTTCTGTGGCGGCTTCCGTGGCGGCAGGGAGATCACGCACCGAAACGATGTAGCTCATCCCGAACAGAACGGGCCCGGCTGCGATTAAGACGTCATCGCCGTCGTTGGCGATTGCCGTGGCCTTGCCAAACACCGTTGTGTAGATGTTGTCCATGGTTTCGCCAGATGTGTCGGTGGCCTGGATTTCCAAGGTGTAGGCACCATCATCGAGCTGTTCACCTAAGCCGTTTTTACCATCCCAGGTCATGTGGTAGGTGCCAGCTGTTTTTTCGCCTTTGATGGCACGAACCACGGCACCGGAGCTGTCCTTGATGACGATCAAGCTGTCGCTGGCGTCTTTTGGCAGCGTGTAGGTGTATTTCGCCGCGCCGTCTTGCAACGGCAGGGTGGCCGATTCCGCTTGGACTTCTTTACCCAGATAGCTGACGGCGGTGGCCCCGATGCTGGTTTGGCTGAGGCCAATCAGGGATTCCAGGTTGGTGTTGGTATTGATCGCTTGTTCGACGCCTGCAAACTGCACCAATTGATTGGTGAATTCGGTGCTGTCCATTGGGGATAGTGGGTCCTGATTCTTCATCTGCGCGGTTAAGAGCGTCAGGAAACTATCCAGGTCCTTGGCCAACGTGGTTTTTGACGTGCTCGATTTTGAATAATCGGCATTTAGTGCGGCGAGTGTTGTGACGTCTGTCATGGCGCGGTTTCTCCTTGCCTAGACGCGAATATCGACGCCGTCGGCCCGAGCCGATCCGGCATACGCGGAAAGAGACGTTTCGGATGCGTCCATATCGCTGTCAGCAGATAGAATCTGTCCGTATGGCGTGCGGTTGCGGTTTTCGTTATTGGCGCTTCCCTGGCCATTTTGTCCGCTTTGGTCACGTAGGCTAAAGCTGAGCGAGTCTTGCCCGGTTTTTAGCCCAGCATCCTGCAAGGCTTTTTCCATGCCGGCCGCATCACGGCGCAGAACATCGAGTGTTTCTGGGCGGTCAGCGGTGATCATGGCACGCACCGTGCCGTCGTTAGCAACGTTCAGCTTGACTTCGATACGGCCCAGTTCGTTGGGGCGCAGGCGGATATTGATCTTATCCAAGCCCTCATCAACGCCTTTGGTGATGCTGACCTTGACTTGGTCCGCGATTTGTTTGGGCGGAACAGGGGTCTTGG
>JAFGWD010000319.1 GCA_016937315.1 Rhodospirillaceae bacterium | reverse complement strand
GGGCAGACCGTCTCGGGCATTCGTGCGCACTTTCCCGATGCCGAGGTTCTGGTTGTTGATGACGGCTCTACGGACGAGACTGCTCGACTGGCCACGGAGGCTGGTGCGCGCGTTATCAGTCACCCCTATAGCATGGGCAACGGCGCGGCGATCAAGACCGGTGCCAGAAACGCCATCGGCGAGATCCTGGTGTTCATGGATGCCGATGGTCAGCACGACCCGGCGGACATACCTCGTTTGCTGGGACGATTGCTCGATGACGGTCTCGACATGGTCGTGGGGGCCCGGAATCACGGCTCACAGGCCAGCGTCGGTCGGGGCCTTGCCAACCGATTCTACAATGGTCTGGCCTCGTGGATGACCGGCCAGAAGATCCAGGACCTTACCTCCGGCTTCCGCGTCGTGCGTGCCGACAAGTTCCGCGAATTCCTATACCTGTTGCCCAACGGCTTCTCCTACCCCACCACCACCACCATGGCGTTCTTCCGCGCCGGCTATGGTGTGGCCTACGAGCCGATCGTCGCGGCAAAGCGCATTGGCAAGAGCCACATCAGATTGGTTCGTGACGGGGTGCGGTTCCTGTTGATTATCTTCAAGATCGGGACGCTGTATTCACCGTTGAAGCTTTTTTTTCCGTTTGCCTTTCTGCATCTCATGCTGGGAATTGGCTATTACGGCTACACGTTCACGGCTGATCATCGGCTTTCGGTGGCATCGGTCTTTCTGTGGACGGCGGCGGTCACCATCTTCCTGATCGGCCTGGTTTCCGAGCAGATTACGCAATTGATGTACAAGGACACCCAGGCCACATCCACTGAAAATCGAAGCCAAAGTTCGTGAAGCAAGCACTATTGATCACCCGAAACCTGCCGCCGTTGGTCGGTGGCATGGAACGTCTGATCTGGCATATCGCCGGTGCCCTTGCTCAGGAGTACCGGTTGCACGTGATTGGTCCCAAGGGCGCTGCAGAGCCGCTCCCTCAGTCAATCACTGTGAGTGAGATTCCCATCAAGCCGATCTGGGTATTCCTGCTGTTGGCGAAATGGTCCGCGCTCTATCAGGCGGTAAAACGCCGACCGGCCCTAGTCTTTGCCGGCAGTGGGCTGACTGCACCGTTTGCCTGGCTGGCGGCACGCCTGACCGGTGCAAAATGCGCGGTTTATCTGCATGGCCTGGATGTCGAGGCGCGTCACCCTGTGTATCGATGGCTCTGGCGTCCCCTTTTCAAGCGGTTTGATCTCGTGCTGGTCAACAGTCGATTCACGCGCGCGCTGGCACTTGAGGCTGGCGTGCAGGAAGCGCATATCCGAATCCTTCATCCGGGGGTGACGTTGCCGTCGCTCGATACGGCCGAGCAACAGCGCGCGGTCTTCCGGCAGCACTACCAGCTGGGCGATAGCCCGGTCCTTCTGTACGTCGGGCGTATTACCGCACGCAAAGGATTGTTGCCCTTTGTGCGGGACATCCTTCCGAGCATTCTCACAAACCGACCCGACGCCCAATTGGTTGTTATTGGCGATGAGCCCAGAATGGCGCTGCGGCAAGAGATCAGTCAATGCGCCCAAATACGACAAACCCTGGAAGAGAAAGGGCTCTCGGGGCATGTCACGTTTGTCGGTGAACTTCAGCAGGACGACCCGTTGTTGAGTCAGGCGTATTTCGCGGCTGATGTATTGGTCTTCCCCGTACAAGACTCCCCCGGTGACAACGAAGGGTTTGGCATGGTCGCGGTTGAGGCGGCGGCGCACGGCCTGCCCACGGTGGCATTTGACGTTGGCGGAGTGGGGGACGCGGTTGCTGATGGGCTGTCTGGCCGGCTTGTTTCTGCGGGATGCGCAATCGAGTTCGCTGAAGCTGTACTGGCGGTAATTGAAAGGCGAGACACGGCACTGCCCACACGCGCATTTGCGCAGCAGTTTGCATGGGTGTTGTTTAATCAAAGGCTTCAGGAAACGCTGTGGGAACTCGAATGAAGGTTCTTTTTATTGGCAAGCGTTTCTATACCAATCGCGACGCGCTGGAAGAACGCTATGGCCGGATTTATCAACTTCCCCTGCATTGGGCGCGGCAAGGTGTCGAACCACGATTGTGGTTGATCGATTACCACGGGCGACGGCGCGAACAACGGCAAGATGAGACACTTGGCGTCGACAGTACACCGATACGGGGACTGGCTTGGCTGTTTCGGGCTGCCGGTGTCGTGGTGGATCGCCTGCGCGGTCGTGCGCCCACGCATATTGTTGCCAGCGGCGACGCATATATTGGTTTGCTTGGCTGGTGTTTGGCGCGGTTGACGGGCGCATATTTCGTGTTCGATGTGTACGATAAATATGATGAATTTGGCGGCTACCGCAAGCCGTTAGGGTGGAACCTGTTCGGTTTTTTGCTCCGCAACGCGGACCAACGCTGGTTCGCCAGTCGGCGGCTTCTGGCTCAGTTGGGTACTGAAGAATCTGGCGATGCACTTGTCATGAATGGCATTGATACCAACTATTTTCGGCCGTTGGATATGCAAGAGTCACGGAAGCGATTAGGGCTACCAAAGAGCGAGGTGTTAGTGGGATATTTTGGTTCGCTAAGCTTTGAACGAGGTGTGACTGATCTTATTGAAGCAGTGCGGCATCTCCGCGATGGTGGAGTAAAAGTCAAACTCGTGTTGGCGGGAAAGGCCGAAGCAGGTATCCATTTATCGAGTTCTGGTTTGAAATATCTCGGTAACCTACCCCATAGCGAAGTCCCTTGGGCCTTGTCGGCTGTAGATGTTGTTGCCGTTCCCTATCGAAATTCGGCCTTTCTTGATGCTGCATCATCCGTCAAGTTCGGTGAGATTATGGCTTGTAGTCGGCCAGTGGCAGCGACGGCAACGCCTAATCTTCTGGATAATTTTCCGGATTCGGCACGAATACTCGTGGCTAGGCTTGCAGAGCCTGGAGATTCAAAGGATCTTGCGCGGGCCATACTGAAGCAGTTAGAGGAGCCCGTTCACTCTCCCTTGCCAGATAAAATGACTAGCCAATCAATCGCGTTAGTTGCACTTGATAGTTTGATCGGGTTGGAATCTGATGCCGCTGCGCGTGGCAGGAGGAAGTAGATGAGTGTAGTGGTCAAGCGATCTTGGACAGTGAGTTGAGTTTTTCTTCGGCCATTGCCGGAGTGTCCCCGTCGAGATATTGATGCGGC
>JAFGWD010000318.1 GCA_016937315.1 Rhodospirillaceae bacterium | reverse complement strand
TTTAGCCGCGAGCCCCCAGATGTCAAGGCGTTTTACCGACGGAAGACGACACGATCCATGGAAATTCGGTTTTGCCAACCTGCACGCACCAGTTCTGGATCGGCATGTTCTTCCTCTGGCACGCCGAGGCAAAGATATGCCACCAGATCCCATCCTTCGGGAACATCACAGATTTCTCGCACCGCCCGAGGGTCGATGATCGAAACCATACCAATCCCTAAGCCCCGCGCCCGCGCCGCCAACCACAGAGTTTGAATCGCCGCAACCACGGAATAGTGCAGGGTTTCCGGCATGGTTTGACGCCCCAAACCGTGTCCTTCTGGTGGATCAAGTTCAACAAACACCGCCATTTGCACCGGCGCACGATCCAAACCCGCCAACTTCAAAGTCGCGTAATTCTCAGCCTTTTCGCCATCATATCCGGCCAAGGCAGCGGCGTTCGCCACCGCAAAATTCGCCCGCACCGCTTCGCGGCGTTCTGGCGCATCAACCAAAACAAAGCGCCATGGCTGACTGTTACCAACCGACGGCGCCAAACACGCTGTGGACAACAGCTCATCGACCACGGTCTGTGAAACGGGATCGGTGGTGAAACGCCGGACATCGCGCCGCCACACGAAAAGCTCCATCAACTTGTCGGAAAATGCACTGTCGAACAAAGGCTTACTGGTATAAAGCGGTTGTGGGTCGGGAAGCAAACGATCCACAGGAATCCCCAACTTACGCGCCCGACGCAAGCTGCCATGCGCCAGCTCAGAAACCACGCCATGCAGCGTGCGGACCTCTTGCTCGGTCAACGCCGCGCGATTGAACAAAGAACGGAGATTCCGCACCATACTTGGGCGTTTGTCCTCAACCCTTAAGAACCCGCACAAATCCAATTCGCGTTCCAAATGTGCGTAAAAGTTCAACACCTCGGCCTTGGTCGCCGGAGCCGTCTCATTCATCACCAATTCATAGGGCGGAACATCAACCCCCGCCTGGAACCATTCGTAACCCATCAGCAAGACCGCTTGGGCCAAGTTGAGAGAACAATAGGCCGGGTTCAGCGGGACCTCACACACGGCATCGGCCAAAGACACATCATCATTGTCCAGGCCTGCCCGTTCCGGCCCAAACATCACCACCACCTTTTGCCCCGCCGCAATGCGTGCCCGAATCTCCGCCGCAGCACGGTGAGGCGTCATCACCGGCTTGACCTGTTCACGACGCCGCGCCGTGGTCGCCACCACCCAATTGGCATCGGCAATCGCCTTGAGCGGATCATCGAAGAGCGTTGCGTGATCCAAAACCAAGGTCGCGCCCGAACTGGCCGCTTGCGCTCGCTCCGCAGTCGGAGGCTCCACCGGCGACACCAAACGCAAATCCGTCAGGCCACAGTTCAGCATGGCACGCGCCACCATACCGATGTTTTCCGCCAATTGCGGACGGATCAAAAGAACCGTCGGTGCCGCACCGTTGGTCACGGTTTCAGTTTGTAACCGTGAGGAATCCGTTCCCGCCATCAGTGTGCTGCCGCCCCCATCAAGAAATAAACAATGCTGTCATGCAAAGCATTAAACGAGGCATCAATGATGTCCTCGGAAATCCCCACCGTCGTCCACCGCGCCCCGGTTGCGGTGTTGGTGCTTTCGATCATCACCCGTGTCACTGCCGCAGTGCCGCGTTCCGGTGCCATGATCCGCACTTTATAGTCAACCAGAGCCAAGCGCATAAGCTCTGGAAATGCTGGCACCAACACCTTACGCAAAGCCGCATCCAACGCGTTGACCGGGCCATGACCTTCCCCAGCCTCCATGGAATAGACATCGTTGACCAGAATGCGTGCGGTGGCTTCGGAAACATGGATCAGCTCACCTTTGGCATTGTAACGCCGCTCGTCAATGACCCGGAAGGAGTGCACCTGGAAGAATTCCGGCACCCCCCCCAGATAACGCCGGGCGAACAGTTCAAAGCTGGCATCCGCGCCATCAAAAGTCAGCCCGTCGGCTTCCTTGTCCTTCACCTCGGCCAGCAAGGTGTTGATGCGCGGATCATCCGGATCCACAGCAATTCCCGCCTCCGCCAAGCGTGCCAGAATGTTGGAGCGTCCCGACTGATCGGAAATCACCACGCGCCGCATATTGCCCACGGTCTCTGGATCAACGTGTTCATAACACGCCGGGTCTTTTGCCACTGCCGAAGCATGCAGGCCACCCTTGTGTGCAAAAGCACTGCCGCCAACATAGGGCGCATGGCGGTTAGGCGCACGATTGAGACGTTCATCCAACATGTGTGAGCTGGTCTTCAAATGCCGCAGACCCGCTTCGGTCACGCCGGTTTCCATGCCCATTTTTAAGAGCAGAGTCGGAATCAGCGACACCAAATTGGCATTGCCGCAGCGCTCACCCAAACCGTTCAAGGTTCCCTGCACCTGACGGACCCCGGCCAAAACTGCCGTCAACGAATTGGCCACCGCATTTTCGGTGTCATTATGGCAGTGAATCCCCAAATGATCGCCGGGAATCCGCTGAGTTACCGCCGTCACGATCTCACCAATTTCGTGCGGCAGCGTACCCCCATTGGTGTCACACAGAACCATCCAGCGAGCACCTGCCTGATAAGCTTCCTCCAGGCAAGCTACGGCATAATCTGGATCTTCCTTAAAGCCATCGAAAAAATGCTCAGCATCGAACAGAACTTCATCGACACGCTTCAGCGCCGCTTTCACACTGTCGCCAACCATTTTCAGGTTTTCGCCGGTATCAGCGGACAACGCCACCTTCACCTGATGCGCCCAGGCTTTACCAACCAGAGTGACAACACGCGCCTGCGTCGTCAGCAAAGCCTGGAAGCCCGGATCATTATCGGCACTGCGCCCAATCCGTCGCGTCATTCCAAAAGCGGCCAGACGCGCATGGCGGAGCGTGGGCGGAGCGGCAAAAAACTGATCATCGGTGGCATTCGCCCCCGGCCAACCGCCTTCAATATAATCAATCCCCAGACGATCCAGCTCCGACGCAATCGCCACCTTATCGGCGGCGGTAAAATCCACACCTTGCGTCTGTGCGCCATCACGCAGAGTACTGTCGTATAGGTAAACGCGGTTACCGCTCATGCCTCATCGCCTCGCTTGCCGCACGGGACCATCCGTACAAGATCGATGAAAATGCGGCAAAACGGCACGAATCTCAAGAAATTCCGGGGAGACTTCACAGAACCTGAGGCACACCGTCCTCAACCAAGCGCCGAAACACGTCCACTGGAACAGGACGACTGTAAAGATATCCCTGCGCCATATCGCACCCATGGTCTTTCAGAAAACGGGCTTGTTCAACGGTTTCCACACCTTCGGCAACCAATTTCAGGTTCAAATTCTTTGCCATTCCGATGATCGCACGTGTCACGGTCATATCGTCCGTACTTGACGGAATATTGCAGACAAAAGAGCGATCAATCTTCAGAAAATCAATCGGAAACCGCGTCAAATAGCCAAACGACGAATACCCAGACCCAAAATCATCAATCGCGATGGTTAAGCCCAAGGCTTTCAAGCGACCTAAGGTCTCCACCGTCTGATCAATATCTTCGACCAGTGCACTTTCGGTCAGTTCCAGTTCCAACAAATGCGGCGGAATTCCGTACTCTTCTAAAATCGTACGCAACAAAACATCCAATTTGGAATCCCGGAATTGCACCGCAGACAAGTTAACAGCCACAGGGACCACCTTCCCCCCAGCCTCCAACCATTCCGCCTGATCGCTACAGACTTGGTGCAAAACCCATTGCCCAATGTCACGGATTTGCCCAGTTTCTTCAGCAATCGGAATGAATTCCACCGGTGAAACCAGCCCCAAATCGGGATGGAACCACCGAATCAAAGCCTCGGCCCCCGTCAAGCAACCGGTCTGTAAGTCGATCTTAGGCTGGTAGTAAACCTGGAACTCGTCACCATCCAGCGCCGTACTCAACGCGGTTTCCAACTTCTGGCGATAAATCAGAGAAGAGCTTAAGGCCTCGTCATAAAGCTGAATCGAATTCCGCCCCAATGTTTTCGCCGTCCGTACCGCAAATTCCGCGCCACGCATCAACTCTTCGGGCGTCGACCCGGCATCGGGAAACTCCGCAATACCAATACCGCAAGAAATACGGATGTCATGATTTTCGACAATAACCGGCTTTTGCACCGCCTCCGAAACCCGGTTAGCAAGCGGCAACAATTCCGCTGTCCCACCGGAATCCTCAACGATGGCAACAAACTCATCCGCAGACAAACGTGCGACAAGACGTGCCCGCTCAGCCAGAACTTTAAGCAGTCGCTTCGCAAACACCGAAAGAATACGGTCACCAACCAAGTGACCGAAGGTGTCGTTAATCGCCTTAAAATGATCAAGATCGAAGAACAACAGCCCCAAACGTTGCCCCTTAGCCTCAGAGACGTTCAGAACGCGGCTCAGTTCTTCGTGAAAATTTGTACGATTGGCGAGCGTCGTCAACAAGTCATGAGTCGCCATATAGAGGATGTTCTCCTCATAGGCGACGCGTTCGGAAATATCGCGAATCAAACCAATAAACAGGTGACGTTCACCAAGATTCAAATCACGTACCGCAATTTCAATGGGGAACAGATCCCCATCGGCACGCCGCCCAAGATGCCGCCGCCAGCCCGTAATGCGGGCCGGATATCCTCCACTCAGAAAGACCTCCAACCCACTGGCCGGACGATCCAGACCACCATCAACTGGCCCCAACAGACGCCCAACACCCGTCCCAACCAGTTCACGGGCCGTAATCCCAAAAGCCTTTTCCGTGGCACGGTTCAGGGTTTCAATCTGCCCCTTTTCGTCCACCACGACAATCGCATCGGCAACATTGTCCATGATTTTGCGAAGCTGTTCTTCGCGTGCAATGATCCGACGCGAGGCACGATTACGGCGTGTCGTGTCCACAGCCGAAACCAGAACCAAGTCCTGACCGGCCCACTCTTTCACCCCCACCGCTGGACAATCCATGACCAAAAGCTCGACATCAATCAAATGCCCATCGGCGCATTCCAAATGCATCGGAACCCGCGTGGCCTCCCCACGTAAGGCATCGACCCCGGATTCAAACAAAACCGCATAATCCGAGGGTACGTAATCGAAAAAGGATATGGCGGATAAATTTACATCCGCATCAAGGCCCAATATCTGCCGCCCCACCCCATTCATAAACAGGATCGCACCGTCAGCGGCACGCACCACTGCCGACAGATCTGGCGACATTTCTAGAACCGATAAATAATCAGCCCCTAAATAGGCAAATCCAGCACTTTGGCGCAAATTGATGAGTGCTTCAACATCAACCAACAAAGCTGCAGCTTCGGCCCGTGCACCAGAAAGATCAGAATCCACATGTGCGACCTGACGGCCTTCGACCAACGCCTCAGCGGCGTTGTCCAGGCGCCCCATGATCCGTTGCAACGCACCCGGAACCTTTTGCCCAAGAGCGTGCAAAAGCCCGAGTTTATCATCCAGTGCCTTCTGCGCCACCCCTTGAGCGGTCAGGAGTTCATCCTCACGCACCTTCATTTGCGTGATATCGGTCAACGTCATGGCAACGCCCCCCACGCACGGGATTGCATCCAAAAGCAGCCAACGCGAAACCAACTCTTCCTGCAAACACACCTGGTGCTGGCACACCTTCCCCATTTTCAACGTATTTTCGAG
The DNA here is from genome assembly GCA_016937315.1 of Rhodospirillaceae bacterium. Lineage (GTDB taxonomy): Bacteria > Pseudomonadota > Alphaproteobacteria > Rhodospirillales > Rhodospirillaceae > Oleispirillum. The sequence goes on along the minus strand of JAFGWD010000318.1, from coordinate 2,898 downwards.
TATACTCTCAATTCCAAAGAGCAATCGCCCGGCCAGGACCTCGTCCAGCCAAGCGCCTTCGATATCCCGCAACGCACGACCAAAAATCGCCTCACACGGCGGATTGGCCAAGGTCACCCGCCAACGCAGATGCCCCCCCGCGTCCAAAGGCATAAAAGCCAGGACCGCGTTGTGTGTGCCGCTCAGAATGCTTTGCGTGATGCCCTCAGCAATACCGTTACGCAACAGGGTCTTACGCAGAACAGCATAGGCCACAACGCGGTGCAATTGCTGGCGATCCAAACCGTCCTTAATCAGAAAATCCTGAGCCCCCATGCGTACCGCTTCGGCCGCTTGTCGCTCATCCTTGGCCGCAACCAGGACCAAAACTGGCACATCCGGCGCATCCGCTAAAATAACACGCAGCACGTCCAAACCGCATGCGTCGGACAAGCCCAAATCCAGTAGAATCGCATCGTAGGTATGTTCCGCGATATGACACCGTGCCTGAGGCAGAGTCTCCACGACATCAACTTCGGCAACCATCGCCGCGTCGTCTTTCTTCAGGAACATCTGAACCAGACGGGCGTGCCGCACATCATCTTCCACCAAAAGAATCCGGTGGAGGCTCATGGTTTTTTGCTCTGCCATAACCCTCGTCGCGACACCATCACTCACTGCCACGATCTCCGGCACAAAGCGAAACAGATTTTCCAATTTGCATACGAAACATGATCACACGACCCCAAAACCTACCCTAAGGTATGAATGGTTATTGGTTCATTCGCCACCACAAATCGATTGTGATACACACATTTTCCGTTGGATACCATCCTTACGCGCAAAAATGCAGGGCCTCTACTCGCGCCGCCAAAGTGTGCCATTCGGTCCATCTTCCAACAAAATACCGTTTGAAGACAGCTCCTTACGCAGGCGATCCGCTTCCGCGAAGTTGCGACCCGCACGGGCAGCGGTTCGCGCCGCAACTAAGGCATCGATTTCGGCATCGTTTACGGCTCCTTCTTTAGTCGCAGACCCCGCACCACGTCGCCATGCCTCCGGCGTCATCGCCAGAATCCCCAAAAGCCCCCCCGCCTGTTGCAGGGCAGACTTGAGAATCGCCTGCTCACCGCGAGTCTCAGCTTTATTCAGACGGCCCGCAATGTCGTGCATCACGGCAATCGCCGCCGGCGTGTTGAGATCATCTTGCAACGCGTCCAAAACCGGCTGCAAGACCGCTTCGGCTCCGTCATCATCGGCAGGAACCTCAGACACCCGCGACAAGGCGGTATAAAATCGGTCCAAAGTTTGACGCGCCTGAAGCAAACCCTCATCGGTCCAATTCAAAGGCTGGTGATAGTGCGTGGCCAACAAGGTCAAGCGAATCGCCTCTCCTGGCGCTTTTGCCAAAAGATCGTGGACCGTAAAGAAATTGCCCAGAGACTTGGACATTTTCTCGCCTTCAACCATCAAATAACCGTTGTGCATCCAATAGCGTGCAAAGGTTCCAGGCCCATGAGCACACGTAGATTGGGCAATCTCGTTCTCATGGTGTGGAAACACCAGATCCTGCCCCCCACCATGAATATCAAAGCTTTCACCGAGGTATTTGCCACTCATCGCCGAACACTCGATGTGCCAACCTGGACGCCCCCGCCCCCATGGACTATCCCACCCCGGCAGATCGTCGGAAGACGGCTTCCACAGCACAAAATCACCGGGATCTTTCTTGTACGGCGCAACCTCGACACGGGCACCCGCAATCATCTCGTCCTGACTGCGACGCGACAAAGCACCGTAATCGGCCATTGAGGCGACGGAAAACAACACATGACCATCCGCCGTATAGGCGTGGCCCTTGTCGATAAGGACCGAGATCAACGCAATCATTTCGGCAATGTGCTCGGTAGCACGAGGTTCGACATCGGGACGCAAGGCATTCAGCGCATCCATGTCTTCATGATAATGAGCCGTGGTTTCTTCCGTGATATCGCGGATAGTCCGCCCGGATTCCTTAGCCCGCGCATTGATCTTGTCATCCACATCCGTGATATTGCGAGCATAAGTGACGCGCGGATAAAGGCACTTCAACAACCGATACAACGTATCGAACACCACCACCGGACGCGCATTACCAATATGGGCACGGTCATAAACCGTCGGGCCACAGACATACATTCGGATATGATCCGGTTCCAACGGCACAAAGGTGTCTTTGGTTCGGGTCAACGTATTGTAAACGCACAATGCCACGTCAAATTTCCTTTCGTCCGCAAGAATTTAGGCGGCCTGACCGGACAGTCGCGCAAAAGCCCGCGCCCGTCCAATCATCGGCAATAACGCCTTCAATTCAGGACCATTTTCTCGCCCCGTCAAGGCAAGGCGCAATGGATGGAACAAAGCACGGCCCTTACGTCCGGTTGCCGCTTTCACAGCAGCAGAGACCTCCGACCACGTTGCATCACCCCAAGGCTCCGGCGGCAAACACGCCGCAGCCGCCGCACAAACCTCCTCGTCTTCAATCAGGGGCATGAGCGGATCGTGGATCACTTTCCACCACGTCAACGCATCAGCAAACCGCGTCAAATTGGACCGCACCGCCAACCAAAAGGCCTCATCCACTTCGTCAATGCCCATATCCACAAGATGCGGACGTGCGGCATCGAATCCAAGACCATGCAGATAGCGAGACGACAGCGTCGTCAACTCCACCGGATCGAACTGCGGCTGTGCGCGACCAAAATGATGAATATCAAAGGCCGCCACCAACTGCGTGAGGCTGGCCGATGGATCGGCCGCTTCCGCTGTCCCCAGGCTGGCCAGCATGGCGCACAAAGGCCCCGCTTCCACCCCCTCGGCCCGGAAATCACGCACCGCCTGAGCGCCGTCACGCTTTGACAGACTGGTCCCTCCCGGTCC
>JAFGWD010000317.1 GCA_016937315.1 Rhodospirillaceae bacterium | reverse complement strand
TGGATCAGGTTCTGGGGCTTTCCGCAGGCAATGCTTTGGAGGTAGCAGAAGCTGTGGCTTTCCTGCGTGCCGATCACCGCGATGCGCGATTGGAGGCGGTGACGCTGGCATTGGGTATTGAAATGTTGGGGCTGGCCGGGGTTGATGCGGCCATTGCCGCACGGCAATTGAAACGGGCCTTGGATGGCGGCGCGGCGGCGGAGACTTTCGGAAAAATGGTGGCGGCGTTAGGCGGTCCTTTGGACTTCGTCGATAATCCGTTCGCTTATTTGGATGTGGCTCCTGTGGTTGCCCCGGTCTTTTTGAACGATGCGGGCGTGATTGCGGCGGTTGATACGCGGCAAATCGGGTTGGCGGTGATTGATTTGGGCGGTGGACGCGTGCGTCCGGATCAGGCCATTGATTCAGCGGTCGGTCTCTCCGACATACAAGGGATTGGAGCGGTGGTGGGGCCGGATCTGCCGGTCTGTTGCTTGTATGCGCGGGATCTGGAAACGTGGGAACGGGCCGCATCCCGTGTGCGTTCCGCCTTTGCCGTGGCGGTGTCCGCCGTGGTGCCACATTCCGTGGTGCGGGGCCGTATCGGCGTTTAGGACGTAGACTCATAAATCGCTCCGGCGCAACCGGCGGGATTTATGAGTTTACGTCCTAGTCCCAAGGAGTGGTTATGGCCCGTGCGCTGGTTTTGGTTCTGGATAGCTTTGGCATTGGTGCAGCGCCTGACGCTGCCGCGTTTGGGGATGTTGGGGCCGATACCCTGGGGCATATTGCTGCGACGTGTGCAGCGTTGCCCCGTGGGCCTCTGCGTCTGCCGTTCTTGAGCGCTTTAGGCTTAGGCGCAGCGGCGTGTGCCGTCACCGGACAGGTGCCGCCGGGGTTGGATGGTGCAGGGCCGTTTCGTGGTGTCCATGGCGCGGCGCGGGAAGTCAGCAAAGGCAAGGATACCCCCAGCGGTCATTGGGAGATGATGGGCGTTCCAGTGCGTTTTGACTGGGGATATTTTCCCGAGACCATTCCCTGCTTTCCCGATGTGTTGATTGCGGCGTTGATGCGCCGTGCGGGGTTGCCTGGAGTCTTGGGGAATTGCCATGCCTCTGGCACGGAAATCGTGGCGCGGTTGGGGCAGGAACATGTCGCGACCGGTAAACCGATTGTTTATACCTCCGCAGATTCTGTGTTCCAAATCGCCGCGCATGAGGAAAGCTTTGGTCTGCAACGGCTGTATGATGTGTGTGCGATTGCCCGCGAATTGGTCGATTCATACAAAATTGGACGCGTTATTGCGCGACCCTTCGTCGGTCGTGAGGGGACCTTCACGCGCACTGCGAGCCGCAAGGACTATGCGGTGCCGCCGCCGGCTTTGACCATTCTGGATCGTCTGAAAGAGCGCGGCCATGAGGTCATTGCCATTGGCAAAATCGGCGATATTTTTGCACACAGTGGGATGACTCAAGAGATCAAGGCGGTGGGGGATATGGCGCTGTTCGATGCGACCTTGACGGCGCTGGAGGCCGCCCCCAGCGGGGCGCTGATCTTTGCAAATTTCGTCGATTTCGACACCCTTTATGGACATCGTCGCGATGTTGCCGGGTATGCAGCTGCGCTGGAGGCTTTTGATGCACGCTTGCCGGAATTGGAAGCCAGGCTGCGGTGCGAAGACATCGTGATTCTTTCTGCTGATCACGGCTGTGACCCAACCTGGAGGGGGACCGACCATACCCGTGAATGGGTGCCGGTGTTGGCCTTTGGTCCAGGTATGATGGCCCGCGATATTGGTCTTCGGGAAAGCTTTGCCGATATTGCACAGACCATTGCACGGCACTTTGGGATGGAGCCGTTGGATGAAGGGCGGGCTTTCCTTCCTTGAACGGCATGCCGTATAGTGCCCACCCAGTAGACCTTTTTCTGGGAAGGCGGCAAAACGGATGTGCGGACTCACCGGTTTCCTTGATTTAGACGCACGGCATTCGACAGAAGATTTGCGGGCGCGGGTTTGGGCCATGACCGAAACCATCCGGCATCGTGGCCCGGATGGTGGTGATGTTTGGGTTGATGCGGCGGCGGGGATTGCGCTGGGTCATCGGCGGCTGGCGATTGTCGATTTGTCCGAGGCCGGGCATCAGCCCATGGCTTCGTCCTGCGGGCGTTTCGTTGTGGCCTATAATGGCGAAGCTTATAACGCCGATGATCTGAGGCCGGAACTGGAGGCTGCTGGGCGGCGGTTTCGTGGTCATTCAGATACCGAAGTGATTGTCGAAGGCTGCGCGGTTTGGGGTATTCGTGCCACTATTGAACGTTTGGTCGGCATGTTTGCGATTGCGATTTGGGATCGCCGTGACCGGCGTTTGACTCTGGTGCGAGATCGTTTGGGGATCAAACCGCTGTACTGGGCACGTTTCGGCGCTGTTTTTGCTTTTGGGTCGGAATTGAAAACCCTTCGTGCCTTGCCAGACTGGACTCCGGAAATTGATCGTGGTGCGGTGGCGGCCTATATGCGGCACACCTATGTTCCGGCACCGTGGACGATTTATCGCGGGGTTTCCAAACTGGAAGCCGGAAAAATTCTGACCATTGAGGCTGATGGGACGACGCAGCAGGACACTTTTTGGTCGGTGGAGGGGGCGGTGCGTGCCGCTGCTGCCGATAAAGGTGTGATGAGCGATGCTGAAGCTGAAGATGCGTTGCATGACGTGTTGTTCGATGCGGTTCAGCGTCGCATGGTTGCCGATGTGCCTTTGGGCGCGTTTCTGTCTGGAGGCATCGATTCCTCGACAGTGGCTGCCTTGATGCAGGCAGCCAGTGATCGTCCGGTCAAGACGTTTTCCATTGGCTTCAAAGAGGTCGGATACAACGAGGCTGAGCACGCCAAGGCGGTGGCCAAACATATTGGCACCGACCATACCGAACTCTATGCCGAACCGGAGCATGCGCTGAATTTGATTCCGCGCTTAGCTGACATGTATGACGAACCGTTTGCCGATTCTTCGCAAATTCCCACCTATCTGGTTTCGGAAATGACTCGTCGGCACGTTACCGTTGCGTTGTCGGGGGATGGCGGAGACGAATTGTTTGCGGGGTATAATCGGTATCTTTGGGCAGATCGTTTCTACCGCCTGTCGGGGCGTGTTCCGGGGGTGGTGCGGCGGCTTGGCGCGGGGGTGTTGTCGGCTGTGCCGGAATCGTGCTTAGGCTTGGGGTTGAGGTTGAAAGGGGATGCGCGTTCTCCAGCCTTGATGAAGGATCGTTTGCTGAAAATTGCGCGAATTCTGCCTGAGAATGATCCCGATGGAATTTATCGCAAGCTGTTGACCCACTGGGACGGCGTGGTCAAGGACGCCGTGGAGCCCAAGGGGGTGATCTGGGATTCGCGATTGAAAACATATCTGCCGGACTTTATGGAACGCATGCAGGCGATGGATATGCTGACCTATTTGCCGGATGACATCCTGACCAAGGTGGACCGTGCCTCCATGGCCGTCGCGCTGGAGGTCCGCGTGCCGATCATTGATCACCGGGTTGTCGAGCTGTCTTGGAAACTGCGCCGCGATCAAAAACTGAAGAACGGCCAGGGGAAAAATGTGCTGCGGAACATTTTATACCGCTATGTGCCGCGTGACTTGGTGGAACGGCCAAAAACCGGATTTTCCATGCCAGTGGCGGAATGGTTGCGGGGACCATTGAAGGACTGGGCGGCGGATTTGCTGGATGAGCAGCGGCTGTCTGATGAGGGGTTCTTCGACGTGGCGCACATTCAGCGGGCCTGGGCTGAACACCAGTCAGGGCGTCGCAACTGGCAATACCACTTGTGGGCGGTGGTGATGTTCCAGGCCTGGAAAACCCGCTGGATGGGGTGAGGGTAGAGCCTGTTTCCTTTGGCGAAATGTCTTTAATGCCGCGTGGCTTCGTCCGGTGTGGTGGTTTCACCGGTTTGTGCCCAGGATTCAAGAGCCGTGCGGGCTTTATCCTGATGTGCGCGGTTGACCTGAAGTTTCAGATTGAAATGGCTGATTTCATCGGCGTCCAAGGGGTCTGCTAACTTCTCTAGGATTTTCTCTTCCTTACGGGCGAGTTTTTCCAGCAAGTCCTGGACGGCGCGTTCGCGGCGTGAACGTTTTGATCGCTCCCCTCCCAAAAGGTCGTCCAACAGCTCAACGATTTTCCGGGTCTTCATGATGGGCCTCGCGCAATGCGGGAGATATCGGCGTCGCTTAGGCCCAAGACGCGTTCTGCCGCGCTGTGTGTGGTGTCGATTTCCCCAAACAGGGTGCGTCCGATATCGACCAAAGCCCAAACAACACTTCGTGTATAACGCAAATCATTCATCAGGGACATTCCCATGTGCGGTGTGATGCGGCCTTCGCGGATCAAAGTGTCGAGGCGTCCGTTGGTGGTTGGGTCATTTTGGGTGAAGTGAACGCGCAGGGTTTCCAGTTCCAGCGTGTCGCGGTGCTCTTGCGGTTCTTTGCGTAATTGGTCGATGGCGCGGAGCGCGTTGCCAATCGCCAGCCGCATCTCATTGTAAGTTGTGCGGATGTCCGCGTTGTTGTGGCGTATGTAAAGCGTCAGGTTGGGACGTAAATGTTTGGTTTCCTTGACGCAGGCGATGATACCTAAGCAAGCATCCTGAAACGATGACAGGGTTTCGGTTTGTTCCGGAGAAGGGGTTCCGGCCCGGCTGATCGCGCCGATGATGGCGGCAGACAGGCTTTCCACGCGTTCTGCATACTGATTGTCCAGATCAATAGTGATGAGGTTTCGCTGATGGTCGATGATGGTTTCCAAAGAGATCGCACCGAACAGAATGCGGCGCCGCACATGTAGGCCATGGGCCATGATCTCCACCGCATTGTCGTAAAGGCGGATGAGTTCCAGGCGGAGCGCCTGATTCAGGGGCTCGGGAAAGGCTTCGGTAGCAGCCGTGAGAAAGCAGGGTTTCAGGCCTGGGGGTTGTGGTGTCGGCAACAGGCGGCCCAAAATTGGGATCATGCTGGGGATCAGAGGCGTCAGGAGGACGACGCCTAATCCATTGAACAGAGTGTGGAACAAGGCGAGTTCCAGTGTCGCATCGTCTCCGATGCCCAGGCTTGCCGAGAGGCTTTCGACCAAGTGGATGGTCGGGCCGATGGCTGTAATGACGAGTCCCCCGGTGATGATGTTGAACACCATGTGTGCGGCAGCTAAACGTTTGCCATCGATGTTCGCGCTGAAAGCACCGATGATTGCCGTGATGGTGGTGCCGATGTTGGCCCCAACGGCCAGTGTGATGGCCCCTTCGGCGCCAATCTGTCCAGAGGATAGCGCGGTCAGAATCAAGACCAAGGTGGCGTGGCTGGACTGCATAATGACCGTTGCTGCGGCCCCGAACAGGACGAATAGTAAGGTGGCGCGTAAACCCTGTGGGTCAATGACAGCGATATCTAGGCCTTGGTTGAAGGTGTCGAATCCGTCCTTCATGAAGGAAATGCCAAGGAACAGAAATCCTAATCCCGCCAGGATGTTGCCTGCGCCTTTGGCGGAGCGTGCTGGGTGGAGGACGAGAATGATGCCCAGGGCGAGCATTGGCATGGCCCAGGCGGCGATGTCGACCTTCAGGCCGAAGGCGGCGATCAACCATGCGCCGCTGGTGGTTCCTAAGTTCGCACCGAATACGATGCCGATCCCGGAGGCTAAGTCGATCAACCCCGCAGACAGGAACGAGATGGTGATCACCGAAACCAGAGAGCTGGATTGCATGATGGTGGTGGTGACGATGCCAAAGCTCAAGCTCCGCCAGGGGCCGCGTGTGAAGCGTTTTAAGAGGGTGTCCAGGGTGCCGCCGGTGAAAGCCTTAAAGCCGTTTTCCATGAAGCGCATGCCGAACAGAAAAATGGCAACGCCCGCCGCGATTTTGGCAAAAGCCGCAGTGACAGCAATGGCGAAAATGAGGAGGGCTCCGGCCACCAGGGCGGCGGTGGTGCCCATATGGCGATGCAGGGTTTTACCCAGACGCATCATGGTGCGTGGTGTCCATGCAAGGACAGGGCAAACGGAAGGAAGTCTTTGGCAACGAGTGGCCGTGCGATGTGGAAACCTTGTGCGACATCACATGCAATCGTTTTCAGAAAGGCCATTTGCTCCAGGGTTTCGATTCCTTCGGCGACGACTTGCAAGCTGAGGCTGTGGCCCATGGCGACGATGGCACGAACCAAGGCGTCTGCAGCGGGGTCGCCTACCGGGATGAGAAAAGAGCGATCAATTTTGACGCTATCGACTGGGAACTCCCGTAAATAGCTTAACGAGGAGTAGCCGGTGCCGAAGTCATCCACCGCCAGTCGTATCCCGATGCGCCGCAAGCGGGTCAGATTGTCCATAATCACTGGTGTGCGTAGAGCAAACAGGCTTTCCGTCAGCTCAATTTCCAGGAGACTGGGAGAAAGACCAGTTTCCCACAGTGTTTTGGCGACGCTTTCCGAAAAAGACGGCGAAGCAACCTGTCGTGTCGAGACATTGACACTGATCCGTGTTCCGGGAGGCAGACGGGTTTGCCATGCGGCGAATTGTCGACAGGCGGTTTCCAGGACGAATTGGCCAATGGGTTCGATCAATCCGCTGTCTTCGGCTAAGCCGATGAAGTCGAGGGGCGGCACCAGTCCGAATTCCGGACTCTGCCAACGCACCAGAGCTTCCGCGCCGACCAGATGCCCATCCGCCGCGCAGATTTGGGGTTGGTAGACGACAAACAGTTCGTTGCGTGTTACGGCACCTCGTAACAAAGATTCCATGCGAAGTCGATGCATGGCAATGGTGTTGATTTCTGGGTGAAAGCAGCGTTGGCAATTTCGTCCCGCATCTTTGGCGAGATACATGGCCGCGTCAGCATTCCGCATTAAGATTTCTGCCTCACGTCCGTCATCGGGATAGAGGGTGAGACCGATTGACGCGGTGGTGGTGATCGAATGGCCCAAAATGATGAAGGGGTCTTCAAATGCGGCCAGAATTTTGTCGGCGACGGTACTCGCGTGGGTACCATCTTTCAGGTCGGGCAGAATGACCAAGAATTCATCGCCCCCCAAGCGACCGACGGTGTCGCTGCTGCGGATGCAGGACATCAAACGACGGGCAGCAACCCGTAAGAGGTCGTCGCCATAGGTATGTCCCAGCGTGTCGTTGACCTTCTTAAAGTCGTCCAGGTCGATGAACGCGACGCCCACATGGTCCTGGTTGCGGTCTGCCCGTGCCAAGGCTTGGCCCAGACGGTCGGTAATCAGGATGCGGTTCGGTAATTTTGTTAATTCGTCGTAATGAGCCTGATAACGCAGGCGTTTTTCGTATTCTTTGCGATCTGTGATGTCTTCCTTGACGGCGATGAAATGGGCGATTTCTCCGTCTTCATTGCGAACTGGAGAGATGGAGATGTGTTCCCAGAACATCTCTCCATTTTTCCGGCGATTGAGAAGCTCGCCGTGCCATTCCCGCCCGGCGGTAATGGTGTTCCACAAATCGCGGTACTGTTGATCCGAAGTAAAGCCGGATTTCACGATGCTGGGGGTTTGGCCAATCACTTCGTCGAAACCATAGCCGGTGTTTTGAGTGAACCGGGGATTGACGTATTCGATAACGCCTTTGGTGTTGGTGATGACGACGGAGGCCGGACTTTGCTCCACGGCACGAAAAAGGTTTCGTAGACGTTTTTCGTTGTGTTTGCGGGTGGTGACATCTTCCGTTTCCAGAAGCGCGAGGTGTTTGCCGTCGTGGGTGATATCGTGCAACGTCCAGGCGATGATTCTGTCCGGGGCGCCTGTGGTTGGCAGGGGTGTTTCGATGGTGACGGACCGTGGCGAGGCCAAGGTGGCGTGCTCGGTGATGGATCGTGTGACGGCCTCTGGCAGGAGGTCATCTGGCAGAAATCCGACAATATCGGAGACGGTACGCTCCAGAACAGCAGCACCGACGCGACCAACCGCGATAATGCGTCCGCCGTCCTCCAGGTCGAGGCCAAAGAGCCCCTTGCCGATGAGGTCAAAGAGGTGGAGGTCGGCCAAAAAACGGCTTGGCGGCTTGGCGGTGTTGTTTTCTTTACCGGCCTCGGTGCGGCGGAGTCCCGAAGGGCGGTCCGTCGACGATTTCATGAAAATCCACCCTTGATGATGAGTAAATTCAACACCATCCATCATACGCGACTTGGCCTATAAAGCACGAGAAACCACGCTGTTTGTCGTGCGGCTTGGATATTGCCGGTGCGGGGTGCAATCCCCACATATTAAAGGCGAGAGTGGTGTCGGTTCCGGGCCGTCAGGTGCGGCAGTCAACGTGCCGTATCGGTGGCGGTTAAGGGAATGGGCGGGCTCATAAGCAGGAGGATGTCGACATGGCCAACATGGAAACGCGCGACACCATCCATCGTATGATCGGTGCTTCGGTTCGGACAGCAGCGCGTTTGTCCGGGCGCGATGCGACGGTTTCGGGCATTCTTTCCGGTTTGCGGCATCTGCGTGATGTGGTTGTTCTGCAAGGTGGCGAGGATGCGGCGCGGATTTTCGACGACCAAGTGCGCGGCCACATTCTGGGGCAGCTTTTAAGCACGATGAAAGGGGCTCCTGAGCCGATTACGGTGGTCTTGCCAAAGGTTGTGGAATTGGAGTCGCGTGCCGGGGCTATTATGCGTGATGTCTCGGAATCCTGTTTGGTCTTGAATTCCGTGACTCGCGATGAGGGGGTTTTTACGCACACCTTGACCGGTCTTTTGGATCAGTTAATGGACCAGTTGGGGGGGATGCCGAAGTGGTCCGAATTGGAAGACGCTTTGAAAACCGCCGAGCCGTCGTGGACATGGGAGACCTCGCCGATTAAGGGCGATGTGACCCTACACTGACGGTTCATTATCGGCAGAACGGTCCCGCATTTTTTTCCAGATAGCGTTGGTGATAGTCTTCGGCGGGCCAGAAATGGCCCGCTGTTTCTACAGTGCTTGCGATGGGGCGGGGGAAACGACCAGAGGCATTCAGCGCAGCAATACAAGCCGTTGCCGCCGCGTGTTGGTTGGCGTTGAAGGTGAAAATGACGGAACGGTACTGGCTTCCGATATCCGGGCCTTGGCGGTTGACCTGGGTCGGATCATGGAGCGCGAAAAAGGTTTCGAGCAAAGAGTCATAGCTGATCCGCGTGGGGTCGAACGTTACCAAAACCACCTCTGCGTGCCCGGTTGAATCGGAACAGACCTGGGCATAGGTTGGGGCCTCTATGGTTCCGCCAGCATAGCCGGAGGTAACCTCCACAACACCATCTTGTCGGCGGAAGGCGGCTTCCACTCCCCAGAAACATCCTGCGCCGAACATTGCCTTTTGGGTTTCTGCCATGCGAACGCTCCTACAGGCGATGTTTTAAGGCGATTAAGTCCGTGATGGCGGAGATCACGCGACTGCCGTACCACGCCACGGATTCTCCCGTGACCAAGGACACATGGGGGGTATGGAGTTCAGCTTTCAATAAGGCGACGTGGGTTGTGTCGAAAAGATAGGGTTCAGTGGTCAACAACACCCAATCAACGGCTTGGGCGGCAGTTGTCAGGTCGTCGATACGAGGATAGAGGCCGTCAAGGGGTGGTGCGACGTGTAATCCCACGGCATCCAGCATCGCGGCCACATAGGTGGCGTGACCGACGGTGATCCAGGGATCTTTCCAAATCAGGGGCAGGACGGTGCGGTGCGGTGTTGTGTCACGGCATGTTTTGGCGGCTTTGAGTGCCACATCAAGGCGTTGGACCAATGCTTCCGCCTCGGGCTGACGGTCAAACAAGGCACCAAAACGGGTGAATAAGTCGCGGTTGTCCTCAGGGGTGAGGGGGTGCACCAAGACCGCTTGTGCGTTGCAGTCCTCAATTAAAGGCAGAATCTCGCGGGCGTTTTCTTCCGGGCTGATCAAAACGTGGGTGGGGCGGACGGCGCGGAAAGCCTCAGGGTCAACGTTTTTTGGGCCGCCCATGGAGCGGATTGCGCCGACGCGATTCGCCGGAGAAATGCAAAAATCTGTGCGTCCTACCACGTGCGTGCCCAGATCCATTTCAAAACAGGTCTCGGTTAGGCTGGGTACCAGTGAAACGATGCGTGGGTGTGTGTTCGGCATGACGTGTCCTCGACGGCAGGCGTTTTCCAAGGATAGGCGGTGGCGGCTCTCCCGGACAAGAAAAAGCCGCCACAAAGATGGGATCAAGCCGTCTTTACCTTGCTCAGGAAGGTTTCTATCAACTGTTTCATATTATCGGTCTGGGTGAACAATTGCCCAGAAGCGGAGAGAACCTGCTGGGCAGCGGCTCCGGTCTGTTGGGCGGCCTGTGCCACACCTTGAATGTTTTCAGTAACGCCCCCCGCGCCCTGTGCGGCATTTTGGATGCTACGGGCGATTTCATAGGTGGCGGCGTTTTGGTCTTCTATCGCGCTGGCAATCGCCTGGGCAATGTCGCGCAGGTTGCCGATTTGTGCGGCGATTCCTTCGATGGCGGTGACCGCTGCGGTGGTTTCGTTCTGTACAGCACGGATTTGTTCTGCGATTTCGTCGGTTGCGCGGGCGGTTTGGTTGGATAGTGTTTTGACCTCGTTTGCCACCACCGCGAATCCCTTGCCCATGTCGCCAGCGCGTGCTGCCTCAATGGTGGCGTTGAGTGCCAAGAGGTTGGTGTTTTCGGCGATGTTTGTGATCAGATTCACGATGTCACCGATCCGCGTGGCGGAGGTCGCGAGGCCACGGATTAAGGTGCTGGCCCGATCAGATTCACTGGCGGCTGCGGCGGCGATAGTTGCGGCCTGATCGACTTGTCGTGTGATCTTGCCAATTGACGCAGACAACTGGTCGGCGGTGGCGGCTACCGTTTGTACGTTAGCGGAAGCCTGATCTGCGGCGGCTGCGGTGGCGGCGGCCCGTTCCAGAGAATCATGAGCCGACCCCGACATCGTTCGGGCGGAGGTTTCCATCTGGGTTCCGGCACTGGACAGCGCGGATAGCAGTGTGCCGACATTCCCATCGAAGGATTGGGCTAGGCGTGACAACGTCTCTGCACGGCGGGCCGTTTCTTCCTGATGAGCTGTTTGCGCGGCGGAGAGTGTGTCGGCGCGTTCCATATTGTCCTTGAAGACCTGGACAGCACGGGCCATTTCACCGATTTCACTGCGGTTGGAAAGATCGGGAATTTGGGTTGATAGGTCCTTGTTGGCGAGGCGGTTCATGGCGTTGGTCATGCGCATCACCGGACGTGCGATGCTTGTGGACAGGATTTGTGCCATCAGCAGGGCGAGGACGATGCTGATCAGGGAGGTGGTGGTGACAATGGTGTAGGCGCTTCCGGCCTGGGTCCGCATGGTTTCGGCGCGGGTTTGCTTTTGTTTCTCGGCGAGGGTGTCGAATTTTTGGGCAGTCTCGACGATGCGGACTCCCAAGGGGTCAAGCTGTTCGGCGATGATGGCGAGTCGGGCCGTTGCGTCAGAGCGGATGTGCGTCAGTCCGGTCTTATAAGTGGTGGCATTGGCGGTCATTTGTTCCAACATGTCGCGTTCGCTCGAATCGTAAAGGCGGGCGATGACCATCTTCATTTCCGTGACCATAGTGGTGATTTCACGGTCAACGCGTTCGGCATTGGCGTCGCTGAAGCCATCCATGTATTTGCTAAAATAAACACGTGCGAGCAAGAGGTTGCGCAGCGCCTGAGAATAGTGGAAGGCACCATCGGTGTTGCCTTCTCCGGAGGCCTGCTTGGTGAGGCGGGTCAGTTTGCGTTCAATGTCGAAGGCGATGCGTTCGTTCTGACTTTGCGCGGTCTCGCTGATTCGCATCTGCAGGGCGGCAACCTCGTCGAAGGCGGAGCCGTAGGCCTGCAATGTGTCATCCAGCGTTCCAAGCGTGTTTTTCCACGCGGGATCGTTGGTGGCGTCGGTGATTCTTCGGATGTCCGTGCGGGCCATGGCGGTGGCGGACTGGACCGCTGTGGCGGTTTCCGATGAAGGGCGGCTTAGGAATTCCTTGACCAATACCTGTGCGCTCAAGGTCTGGGCCTTGATCGCCGCAACCTTAGAGGCATCGCTGGCAACCGTTTGATAATTCGTGATTTCGGTGCGTAGCCTGGAGAAGCGCAGGTTGGCAACAGCGGCAATCAGGACCAGACAGAGCAAGAGGACGATGAACCCACCCCATATCTTCGTGCGGATCAGCGTATTGTCGAGACTCTTCATACTTTGCCTCCATTGATGATGCTAGGCATTGAAGAGGCTGAACACATTCAGAGGAGACTGTAAATATAAAGTGTTTTTGTCCATATTTTGTGCACGATGATTATTTTTTATACTCTCATTCGATTCAATGTAGATGTTCTGATTAATGTATTTAATTCACCTTTGTGTGTCGGCGGTGATGTCTAAGATGATCGTTGTGTGTGTCGCCTGTCCGTTTGGTTTTTGCCTTGTCGTGGAGGGGGAAGACGCGGCAGTTGCTGTTTCTTGCCGTGGAGGGTATTGCAGGGCGTTACAGATAACGTGGAAAGGGGAAACGGTGGCGCCTCCGTTGATGCATGTGCGGGGTTTATCCTTGCGCTTCGGGTCCAAGGTCTTGTTCGATGGTGCGGAACTCGCGGTGTCGCGCGGTGATCGCATTTGCCTGGTCGGACGCAATGGCACGGGGAGATCGACGCTGTTGAAGGTCGCGGCTGGTTTGATCTCGGCCGATTCCGGGGAGCGTTTCGTGCAGCCTGGTGTGCGCTTGGCGTACTTGCCGCAGGACCCGGTTTTATCGGGGCACGCCACGGTTGGTGAGGCCGTAGCAGAGGGATTGGTGGATGCCTCCGAGACCTATCGTGTCGAGGCTCTTTTGGGGGAGCTTGGTGTTTCGCCAGAGGCCGCGCCGGGAGCGTTGTCTGGTGGGGAAAGCCGTCGTGCCGCCTTGGCCCGTGCCTTGGTTGGTGATCCGGATATTTTGTTGCTGGACGAGCCGACTAACCATTTGGATTTGCCAACCATTGAATGGTTGGAAGATCGGCTGTCCAGTTTCACGGGCGGCGTTGTGGCGATTAGTCATGATCGTGCATTCTTGTCGCGCTTGACGCGTCAGACGGTGTGGTTGGATCGTGGTGTGGCGCGACGTTTGGACAAAGGCTTTGCTGATTTTGAGGCGTGGGCCGATGGTGTTTTGGAGCAGGAAGCGGCGGAACGGTCGCGCCTGGACAAAAAAATTGCAGAGGAAACGCTGTGGTCGCGGCAGGGGATTTCAGCGCGTCGTAAGCGTAATCAAGGGCGTTTGCGGGCGTTGGCGGATTTGCGTCAGGACCGTGCCGAACAACGGGAACGCTTGGGTGGTGTAAAACTCACTGCCGAAAGTGGCTCGATCTCTGGCAAGTTGGTGCTGGAAGCGGAAGGCATTGCATATGCGTGGCAGGGTGTGCCGGTTTTGCTGCCGACGTCTTTGAAAGTCCTGCGCGGCGACCGTGTCGGCGTGGTGGGGGCCAATGGTGCCGGAAAGTCCACTTTGCTGAAGATCCTGATGGGAAAACTGGAACCGGATACGGGGTCTGTGCGCATAGGCACCAACCTGACCACGGTCTATTTGGATCAAGGGCGCGAGACCCTCAACGATACGGCAACGGTTTGGGATACCTTGTGCCCGGAAGGCGGGGATCAGGTCATGGTGCGGGGGCGTCCGCGTCATGTGGTGTCATATATGCGTGATTTTTTGTTTGATGACGCGCAGGCAAGAAGCCCGGTGGGGTCTCTGTCGGGCGGAGAACGCAACCGTTTGCTGTTGGCAATTGCCCTGGCTAAGCCCTCGAATCTGTTGGTGCTGGATGAACCGACCAATGACCTGGACATGGAAACCCTGGATTTGTTGCAAGAAACTCTGGGTGACTATGATGGGACCGTGTTGGTGGTCAGCCATGACCGTGATTTTCTGGATCGTGTGGCGACCTCGATTTGGGCTTTGGAGGGGGATGGCCTAGTCGGAGAATACGTTGGTGGTTATAGGGATTATCGGCGCCAGCGAACGGCCGTTACGTCCGTGGTCTCAGCAAAACCTGTCAAGGGCAAGGCCGGTCGGGGCGAGCCTTCACGCAAGGCCGGCAAGTTAAGTTATAAAGACCAACGTGAGTGGGAAGGGTTGCCCGCACGTCTTGCAGCCTTGGACGCAGAGCAGGAAGCCCTGGAAGAACGCATGTCTGATGCTGGCTTTTTTGGTCGTGATCCGCAAGCCTTCCAAGCCGCGACGGCACGGCTTGGTGCTATTGCGGCCGAGCGTGCCGAGGCGGAAGATCGTTGGCTCGAACTGGAATTGTTGCGGGACGAATTGGCGAAGTCTTGACGAGGATTCTAATCCTTGAGGCTTTTAAGGTATGTGATGATGGCTTCGCGATCCGCAGGTTTGCGGACGCGGGCAATCATGTTGGTTCGTACCGATGGACTCCCTGTGGCCGTCTTCAGGAAGACGATCGGGTTTTCGATGTAGGCGCTTAAATTCGCGGCGGTCCAGGAAAGGCCCTTTTCTGCTGCGGATTTCATGTCTGTGCCGTATTTGTCGAAGCCTGCGACGGCGGTGGCTTTCTGGCCGAAGATTCCGTACAAATTCGGGCCGATCTTTGATTGCCCTCCCTTTTCAAAGGTATGACACGCCACGCAGGCTCGGATGGCCTTGGGCGGCGCGTCGGCGTGTGCCGGGTGTACGTTTGCCGTCAAGGGTAGGATTAGTGCCAATCCGACGAACGTCCGAGTCCCTATTTTCATGGCGTTCTCCCGTTGTTGTGTCCTCAAATCTTATGAGAGTTCGGTCTTTGCGATTTTTCGCAGGGGTGGAGGTCTTTCGCAAGGAGGCAGAG
>JAFGWD010000316.1 GCA_016937315.1 Rhodospirillaceae bacterium | reverse complement strand
GGCCGCCCGCCAGAAAGTTGAACTCACGAATCGTTTGACACATGGGACGCCGTTGATCTTGTTTCCAGAAGGCACCAGCAGCGATGGCAATCATGTTCTGCCGTTTAAGAGCACGCTGTTTTCCATTGCTGAGGAATACATTAACGGCCAGCCTGTGGTGGTGCAGCCGGTGGCGATTGCCTACACCCATTGCTTTGGTGTGCCGATTGGGTATGTATGGCGGCACTTTTTCGCATGGTATGGTGATATGGATTTGGTCTCCCATCTTTGGGGCGTTCTGTGCATGGGACGTCTGACCGTTGAGGTGACGTTTCTGGAGCCGCATTTGCTCTCGGCCCTTGGATCGCGTAAGAATGCGGCGCTGGTTTGTCATGGTGCCGTCAAAGGCGCGGTCGCCAGCGCATTGACCGGGCATCGTCCGTGAAGCCTTGAAACCAGAGGCTGCTGCTTTTGAATCAACACATGACAAGGGATTGAAGTTTTCAGGTGAACGACAAGACAGTCTTTATCAAGACCTATGGCTGCCAGATGAACGTCTATGACACGATGCGCATGAAGGACGTTTTGGCTCCACTGGGATACGTTGCGGTGGAGGCCCCGGCGGGGGCGGATTTGGTGATTCTGAACACCTGTCACATCCGTGAAAAAGCAGCAGAAAAGGTGTATTCCGATCTTGGCCGTCTGCGCCCGCTCCATCAAGCGAAGGCCGATGCCGGAGGTCGGATGATTGTCGCGGTTGCGGGCTGTGTCGCTCAGGCCGAGGGCGAGGCTTTGCGCCGACGTATGCCAATCGTTGATATCATTCTGGGGCCTCAGACCTATCATCGTTTGCCAGAGATGGTGACGCGGGTTCTGCGTGAGGCGGGCCATACGGAGTGTGACACGACGTTTCCCGTAGACCCGAAATTCGATCATCTGCCATTGCCGGGGGGCGAGGGCCCAAGCGCCTTTTTGGCGATTCAGGAAGGATGTGATCGTTTTTGCACCTACTGCGTTGTGCCCTATACCCGGGGGGCGGAGTATGCACGTCCCGTGGTTAGCATTTTGGAAGAGGCGCGGCATTTGGTTGCGGCGGGTGCGCGGGAAATCACGCTTCTGGGGCAGAATGTGAATGCGTGGGCGGGCGAGGCCCCCGATGGCCGGACCTGGAGTTTTGGCCGTTTGTTGCGGGATATGGCGGAGATTCCTGGTCTGGGCCGCCTGCGTTATACCACGTCTCATCCGCGCAGTGTCGACGCGGACTTAGTTGCCGCGCATCGGGATGTGCCGATTTTGATGCCGTTTTTGCATTTGCCGATTCAGTCGGGATCGAATCGGATATTGCATGCCATGAATCGTGGCCATGTCGTTGCGGAGTACTTAAACACGGTTGCCGCGTTGAAGGCGGCGCGTCCCGACATGATGCTGTCTTCGGATTTCATCGTTGGCTTTCCCGGCGAGACGGAGGCGGAGTTTCAGGAGACTCTGGACCTGGCGAAGGCGGTGGGGTTCGTTCAAGCCTTTTCTTTCAAGTACAGTCCACGCCCTGGGACGCCAGCGGCAATCATGCCCGGTCAAATTGATGACGCAGTGAAGGTGGAACGCTTGGCTCGCCTGCAAGTGGTTCTGGCCGAGAGTCAAGCGGCCTTTAATGCCGCGTGTGTGGGGCAGGTAATGCCGGTGCTGTTCGAGCGGCATGGTCGTTATGCGGGGCAATTGGTGGGGCGCAGCCCGACCATGCAGGGGGTTTTTGCTAAGGCTCCAGCCCATTTCATGGGGACGATCTGCGATGTTCGTATTGTCGCAGTGGGGTCCAACAGTTTGCAGGGCGTTGTTGACGGTGTGACCGACGAAAGGAAAGCAGCGGAATGAGCCTCGGGGCAAAACAGGCGCATGGTGTGCGTTCGCGGACTCTGGATCTGGGCGATAATGCCGTTGCGGCGGCGGTTTATGGGCCGCACAATATCTTCCTCGACCGTCTGGAAACCCTGTTGGGCGTGACGTGTGCGGCGCGTGGCAACGTTCTGACCTTGAGCGGGGGGAATGATGCCTTGGATGCGGCGGCGCGGGCCATCGGTCGTTTGTTGGATCAGGCCCGAGGTGGACGGAGTATCGAGGCTGCTGATGTCGCGGCAGCGGTGCGGATGACCCGTGAGGATTCTTCCGTATCTGCGGCCGACGGGGACACGGTGCTGAAGACCCGGAAAAAGACCATTCATCCCCGGACACCGATGCAGGCCGACTACATTCGTGCGATGCAGCGTTTTGATCTGGTGTTTGGGTTGGGTCCGGCGGGAACCGGCAAAACGTATCTTGCTGTGGCGATGGCGGTGTCCAAGTACCTGCGTGGAGAAATCTCGCGCATCATTCTGTCGCGTCCAGCGGTGGAAGCTGGCGAGAACCTCGGCTTTTTGCCCGGTGATTTGCGGGACAAGGTGGACCCTTACTTGCGGCCACTTTATGACGCCCTGAATGATATGATGCCAGCGGATCAAGTGCAAAAGCGCATCGAGTCTGGTGAAATTGAGATTGCGCCATTGGCGTTTATGCGTGGACGGACCCTGACGGATGCCTTTGTCATTGTTGACGAGGCACAGAATACCACGGCAGTGCAGATGAAAATGCTCCTGACCCGCTTGGGCGAAGGTTCGGTCATGGTGGTGAATGGAGATTTGACCCAGGTTGACCTTCCCAAAGGCGTGCGTTCCGGCTTGCGCGACGCTCTGGAAACACTGGAAGGTGTGCCCGGCGTTGGCGCCATTGAATTCACGGATAGTGACGTGGTTCGCCATGGCTTGGTGGCACGCATTGTCGCGGCCTATGCGGCACGATCCCCCGCATCCCCCTATGAGGTGTCGCAACGAGGAGGTGACCATGACTGAAGATGCCGCCGAAAGCCTTGAGCGAGTCTCTGTGAACGAGGTGTGGTCTTTCGATGTCGATGCAGATCCGGCCTGGGATGTGGCAATCCCGAATTGGCGTGATGTTCTCGTGCGCGTCGGTGTCGCCGTGGAGCCGACACTCCTGGCGAGTTTGGAGGATGCGGGAACACTTGCCGCCGTTGAAATGGCTGTGTGGCTCGCTGATGATGACACGGTGCAAGGTTTGAACCGCGACTGGCGAGGGCGTGATGAAGCCACCAATGTTTTGTCTTTTGCCACGTGGTGGGATGACGATTGTCCGCCGCCGCCAGCTCCCGACGCTCCCTTGATCTTGGGCGATTTGGCTCTGGCCCTTCCGACGGTGCTGGCCGAAGCCGCGCACGAGTCCAAAGCGCCCGGAGATCATTTCGCGCATCTCGTTCTGCATGGGGTGCTGCACCTTCTTGGTTACGATCATCAAGAAGTTGCAGACGCTTTGGAGATGGAAGCCCTGGAAACCCGGCTGCTGGCGGGTTTGGGGATTCCTGATCCGTATGGTGATGCGGGTCTTCGCGGAGAAATCGACGATGAATGACCCGATGTCTGAATCGTCCTCCTCTGCCGTATCGGGGGAAGAGCCTCCGTCTCGAAGCGAACGGACATGGTGGCAAGCGTTCAAAGACCGTTTGCCTTGGGTCTCGGCAAGTGGCGGCGAGCCCACAGTGCGCGAGGCTCTGGCCGAACTGATTGAGGAAAGCAGCGAATCCGATGCGCCAATTGATGCGCATGAGCGTCTGCTGTTGGGCAATATTCTGCATTTGCGTGATGTCACTGCCGAGGATGTGATGATGCCGAGGGCCGACATCGTGGCGGTACCGTTCTCCATCCCGTTTGATGATCTGGTGCGTATGATGGTGGCCGAAGGGGTTTCCCGCATGCCGGTCTATCGCGAAAATCTGGATGACGCGGTGGGGCTGATCCACATCAAGGATGCGGTCAAACATTTGGTCGCGGCAGAGCCGGATTCTTTGAGTGAAATGCTGCGGCCAATTCTGTTCGTCGCACCGTCAATGCGGGTCATGGATCTGCTGCTGGAGATGCGTGTCAAACGGACCCACATGGCTCTGGTGATTGATGAATATGGTGGGGTTGATGGCTTGGTGACGATTGAGGATCTGGTGGAGCAGATTGTCGGCGAAATCGAGGATGAACACGACGATGCGGATGAGCCAGAACTGGTGTTTCGGTCCGACACGGTTCTGGAAGCCGATGCACGGGTTTCTTTGGAAGACTTTGAAGAGGCGGTTGGCCCGATTTTGAGCGAGGCCGACCGGGATGATGTCGATACCTTGGGGGGGCTGGTGTTCGTTCTTGCCGGACATATTCCTGCGCGGGGTGAACTGGTCCCGCATGCCTCCGGCGTTGAGTTTCAGATTGTCGATGCCGATCCTCGGCGGATCAAGCGGCTGCGGGTCCGCAATTTGCCGCCGCGAGTTTCATCTGGTTCTCTTTCATGACTCCGTGGTGGCGGCGCGGCGGCCCTCTTGCGATGTTCGCCGGGGTGGTCGCGGCGGGCGCGTTGCCTCCTCTCTCCTGGTTGCCACTTCTCCCCCTTTCTTTGTCCTTGGCTTATGCCTTGTGGGACAAGGCTTCCGTCGCACGACATCCCGGACGTTACCGTTTCTGGATTGGTTGGGCCTTTGGGTGGGGCTATTTTTCCGTCGGATTGTATTGGGTGGCCTATGCTTTTTTGGTGGATGCGACGACCTTTGCCTGGATGATTCCCTTTGCTCTTGCCGGTTTGGGGGCCGGTCTTGGCTTGTTTGCGGGGGCGGCATTTTGGTTGGCGGGTTTTTCCCAACCCCATCCGTTGGTTCGATGGGTCGGTTTTTCCGCCGCTTGGGTGCTGGTGGAGGTCTTGCGTGGGTGGGTGTTGACGGGCTTTCCTTGGAATGCCTTGGGAACCGTCTGGGCTCCGTTTCCGGTGTTTTCTCAAGGTGCGGCGCTGTTTGGCATGTATGGACTGAGCGGTTTGGTGGTTCTGGCCGCGACCGCGCCGATGGCCGGATGGAGATGTGCCTTTGGGGGAAAGTCCGGCGGGGTACGGGGG
>JAFGWD010000315.1 GCA_016937315.1 Rhodospirillaceae bacterium | reverse complement strand
TCTCCGTCCCAGACCGGTAGATTGCTGTGACGCTCAGGTACGGCATGGTGGCTGCGGTGATGGCGTGCCGCGAAATCCACCCACCCTTCTGTGAAATCCCCTCGCATCAGGTGAGCCAAGGCCACACAGGTACGGATATCGGGGTTGTTGGGGGAGGCGTCCAGCGCGGCGGCATAGGCGTCAAGGGCTTCTTCTGTTCGCCCCAGGTCATCCAGAATCAGGCCTCGGTTATGGAGGGCATCCAGGTTTCCGGGGGCAACGGCAATCGCCGCATCGTGGGCGGCCAAGGCTTCGGTAAGACGGCCTAAACCGGCATAGGCCAGTCCCGCTGCGTTCAGGAGACCGGGATGCGCGGGAGTGGTAACGAGACCAATTTCAGCAGCGTTGAGGGCTTGTTCAAAACGCGCCATTTCAACCAAAGCCCGGGCTTGGTTCTCCCGGATATCGGGGGCGCTGGGGGCCAGCATAGCGGCGCGGTCAAAATCTGCGAGAGCATCAGCGGGGAGGCTCATGGACAGACGCGTGGTTGCACGGTTGTAAAGGGCATCCACATCGTCGGGATCTGCCTTTAAGATCGTGCTGAAGTCATCCAACGCAGCCTCTGGGTGTCCTTGGCGGAGCAACAGGCGCCCGCGATTGAGGCGTGCGTTGCGGTGTTCGGGGCTTGTGGACAAGATACGGGCGAAGACAGCCAGCGCTTCGCTGTCGCGATTCATCGCCGCTAAGGTTGTGGCACGGTTGACCTGAGTCTCGATGTGTCCGGGGCGCAGCGCGAGTGAGGTGTCGAAGCTATCCAATGCGGCGGTGTGGCGGTTGAGATGGAGCAATGCCGAGCCGCGATTGTTCCAGGCTGCGGCGTGATCATGGAAAAGCGAGAGGACGGCATCGAAGCAGTCTCGTGCTTCCATCCATTGTTTCAAAGCCAGGAGGGCACAGCCAAGATTGAAAATCGCCTCGATATCATTGGGTGTAAGCTCCAAGGCCGTTTCAAAGCTGGTGACGGCGTCCCCGGGGCGGTTGAGGGCCAGAAGGGCACTTCCCCGTCGCACCCACGCTTCGGCAAACCCGGGGGCAAGAGTCACGGCGGTTTCAAGGTGGAGGAGCGCGTCTTCTGGAAGCTTTGCAGCCAGGAGGACCAGTCCAAGATCGCTGGCTGCGGCCGCTGACGTTGGGGCTAATGAGATCGCGCGTTCCAGTTCGTCGCGGGCGTCGGCCAGAGCATGGCCTTGGTACAAGGCGAGTCCAAGCAGACGGTGCGTCTCAGCATGGTTTGGATCGGTGGCGAGGAAATAGCGGTACCCGGCAATCGCGGTTGCCAAGTCTCCGGCCGTATGTGCCGCAAGGGCGTCATCCAGGGAGACAGGGCCATTGGGCGGGGTCATGGCTGGAATGCCGCAAAGGCCTCGCCTGGGGCGACGCACTGGAAGTTGGCGCGAGCCGGGTAGAAAATGCGGCAGTCGAGGGAGGTCTGTCCCCTCAAAACAGGAACAGTGCCGGTTTTTGCACAGACGGTACGTGCCAGCGCAATAACATCTGCCGGAGTCGCCAATAAGCGATTGTAGCAAATGGAGGGTGCATTGGGTGTGGATTCGCCGACGTAGGTCAGTGTGGGTTGGCCGGCTTCGCGGCGGCGATCAACGAAGGCTCCATTCCCGCACCCGGACAGCAAGATAGGCAAGAGCAAAAGGCGGCTCAGGGTGCGTGCACGCGCGGTTTTTGTGCGAGCTTGGGGCGGCAAGGAAACGGGCATGAAACGGACTCCGCGAAACCGGAAAGGGAAGAGAGTCTACCAGATTACACGGAAGATGAGAACGCCCTGCGGTCTCTGATGTTGATCTTGGGTGGGGTCATCCCATTTATGGAAAAGCGTTGTGTCTTGCGCGGAAGCGCCCGAGGTTTTTTGCGAATGAACGCCAATATCGGAATCGGTACAGCTAAGGGTAAAGGCGGCCCGCATGGCGGGCTTTTGTCCGCGTACCGACAGGGTTTGGCGCGTGGTGTGCTGAAACCCGATTCGGCACAGGAAGAAATCGTCGCAGCCTTGCATGAAGCCTGGGAACGCTTGGAAGGGTATCGTCCGCCGCCGGTGGTCGAGGGTTTTGGGGGATGGTTGGAACGCCTGCGTTTTGGTGTGCGGGCGGTGGATCCGCCGCGAGGCGTTTATATCTGGGGTGATGTCGGGCGCGGCAAGTCCATGCTGATGGACATGTTTTTCGCGGCCCTCACCTCTCATGCCAAACGACGGGTGCATTTCCATGCCTTTATGCGCGAAGTGCACGAGCAATTGCACGCATTACGCCGTTCTCCACACACCTTTGCTAAGGCTGACATGGTGGACCCGCTGTCCGAGGTCGCTCGTTTGATTTCTCAGAATGTGTGGGTGTTGTGTTTGGATGAGCTGGAGGTCCAGGATATTGGCGATGCGATGATCGTTGGGCGCTTGTTTGATGCCTTGACCACTCGTGGCGTGGTGGTTGTCACGACGTCAAATCGGCCGCCAAAGGACCTTTACAAAGACGGCCTGCAGCGTGAGAAATTTTTGCCGTTCATTGATTTGATTCTGGCGCGTCTGGACGTTTTACATTTGTCGGCACTTCGCGATTATCGCTTGGGGCGTCTGAAAGGCGAACGCCTCTATCTTTCGCCCTTAGGGCCGGAGACGGACGAGGAGCTCGACCGCATCTTTCTGCATCTTGCGGGTAGCGTCGTGCCGCATCCCGCCACCATTCCGGTTAAGGGACGAGAGGTCGCGGTGCCGCGTGCGGCGGGTAGTATCGCATGGTTCCGATTCTCAGATATATGCGCCAAGGCGTTGGGTGCGACCGACTACATGGAGATTGCGGCACGGTATCAGGCTGTGGTTATTGCTGGCATTCCGCGTATGGGCGAGGCCATGGCGGCGGAGGCGCGGCGCTTTGTGACATTGGTTGATGTTTTCTATGACCATCGGGTTAAATTGATGTGTTCCGCTGAGGTTTTGCCGTCGGATTTGTACAGTGGAAACAAGGGTGACTTTGAGTTCCAAAGGACGGCTTCGCGTTTGATGGAAATGCAGGCGGATGATTACTTAAGCACCGCGCATCTGCCGTGACGCAGCGTGCCGTGGGGCAAGAGAAAAGGTGATGGCTGCCTTGCTTGAAACGATATGGCAAACAGGGTAGTCAAAGGATATATCCCATCGGGCGTGTGCCAATGGCAAACGCCCGCGACATCCACCCAAAACACAATCGCTTCAATAAGCGAGGGGGCATTCATGGCACGGAAGAAAATTGCGTTGGTCGGGTCCGGGAACATTGGCGGGACCTTGGCCCACTTGATTGGTTTGAAGGAATTGGCCGATGTCGTTTTGTTCGACATTGCCGATGGTATCCCCCAGGGCAAGGCTCTGGATCTTGCGGAATCAACCCCCATCGAAGGTGTTGATGCGTCCTATACGGGGGGCAGTGATTACTCCGTGATTAAGGATGCGGACGTTGTCATCGTCACCGCCGGGGTGCCGCGTAAGCCGGGTATGAGCCGCGATGATTTGATCGGCATCAATGCCAAGGTGATGAGCGCGGTTGGTGAAGGCATTAAGACCTATTGCCCGAATGCGTTTGTCATCTGCATCACCAACCCGTTGGACGCTATGGTTTGGGTGTTGCAGCAAAAAAGCGGTGTACCTGAAAACCGTATCGTTGGTATGGCCGGGGTTTTGGATTCGGCTCGTTTCCGCTATTTCCTATCGCAGGAGTTTGATGTTTCGACCGAGGACGTGACAGCATTTGTTTTGGGTGGCCATGGCGATACCATGGTGCCGCTGGTCCGGTATTCCACGGTTGCAGGCATTCCGGTTCCGGATCTTATCAAGATGGGCTGGTCGACTGCTGAAAAGATCGAGTCCATTGTGCAGCGCACCCGTGACGGTGGTGCGGAAATTGTTGGTTTGTTGAAGACCGGGTCCGCTTTTTATGCGCCAGCGGCGGCAGCGGTCGCGATGGCCGAATCCTTCCTGAAAGATAAAAAACGTGTTTTCCCCTGCGCCGCGCATTTGAGCGGTCAGTATGGCGTTAAGGACATGTTCATTGGTGTGCCGGTGGTGATCGGTGCTGGTGGCGTTGAACGTGTTGTCGAAATCGAACTCAACGCCGATGAACAGGCGATGTTTGCGAAGTCGGTGACAGCGGTCGAAGGCCTGTGTAAGGCGGCTGCAGCCCTCATGTAACGGGATCGCTCAGAAAGTCCTGAACGGAAGGAAAAAAACCAGACATGAACATTCATGAATATCAGGCAAAGCAGCTTCTGAAGGGGTACGGCGTCGATGTTTTGGACGGCGGGGTTGTTTACTCCGAGGTGGATGCCTTCACTGTAGCGGAGCGGCTGGGCGGCCCGATTTGGGTTGTAAAGTCGCAGATTCACGCGGGCGGGCGCGGCAAGGGTCACTTTAAGGAGGACGCCGCCGGTCCTGGGGGGGGGGTGCGCTTGGCACGCTCTGCCCGGGATGTTGAGAAATATGCCTCGCAGATTTTGGGCAACACGTTGGTGACGCACCAGACCGGCCCGGAAGGCCGCCGTGTCAAGCGGGTCTATATTGAGCAAGGCTGTGACATCCGGCGCGAACTGTACGTGTCGATTTTGGTTGATCGTGGGGCGTCGCGTGTGGCGCTGATGGCTTCGACCGAAGGTGGCATGGACATTGAGGAGGTTGCGGCCAAGACACCGGAGAAGATCATCACGCTTGATATTGATCCGGTAGAGGGGTTGCAGCCGTACCATGCGCGACGCATTGCTTATGCGTTGCAATTGGAGGGCAAGCAGGTCAAAGCCGCAGAAAAGCTGATTGCGGGCTTGTATCAGGCCTTTGTCGATCTGGATGCATCGCTGGTGGAGATTAATCCTCTGGTGGTGACGGGTGACGACCGTGTGATTGCGTTGGATGCGAAGATGGGCTTCGACGATAACGCGCTCTACCGTCACCAGAGCGTTGAGAATCTGCGTGATGAAGACGAGGAAGATCCGGCTGAGCTGGAAGCGGTGCGTCACAGTCTGAATTACGTGAAGCTGGACGGCAACATTGGCTGCATGGTCAACGGCGCGGGTTTGGCGATGGCCACCATGGACATCATCAAGCTTTATGGCGGCGAACCGGCCAATTTTTTGGATGTTGGCGGCGGCGCGACGAAGGAACGGGTAACGCTGGCGTTCAAGCTGATCCTGGCGGACCCCAACGTCGAAGGCATCCTGGTCAACATTTTCGGCGGTATCATGCGGTGCGATGTGATTGCCGAGGGGGTGATCGCGGCGGCTCGGGAAGTCAGTCTGAATGTGCCGTTGGTGGTGCGTTTGGAAGGGACCAACGTCGATCTTGGGAAAAAGATATTAAGCGAAAGCGGCTTGCCGATCATCGCCGCCGACAACTTGGCGGATGCGGCCGAAAAGGTGGTTAAAGCCGTGAAGGAGGCGAAGTAATGGCGGTTCTGATTGATAAGACCACGAAGGTGATCTGCCAGGGCTTCACCGGCGCACAAGGCACCTTTCACTCGGAACAGGCGATTGCTTATGGCACGCGGATGGTCGGCGGCGTCACGCCGGGCAAAGGCGGCACCAAGCATCTGGACCTGCCGGTATTCGACACGGTTTATGCGGCACGGGAAGCCACTGGCTGCGACGCCTCGGTGATCTATGTGCCGCCGCCGTTTGCAGCGGACGCGATTCTGGAAGCTGCGAACGCAGAAATTCCGCTGATCGTGTGCATTACCGAGGGCATCCCGATTCTCGATATGGTGCGTGTGAAACGGGCTTTGAAGGGCTCGAAATCACGCTTAATCGGGCCGAATTGCCCTGGCGTGATCACTCCCGGAGCCTGCAAGATCGGCATCATGCCCGGTCACATCCACAAAAAAGGCAAGGTCGGGATCGTGTCACGATCTGGGACGCTGACCTATGAAGCCGTGGCGCAAACCACAGCGGCGGGCTTGGGTCAGTCGACGTGTATCGGGATTGGCGGTGACCCGGTGAATGGGACCAATTTCATCGAAGCGTTGGAACTGTTCATGGCGGACCCGGAAACCGAGGCGATGATCATGATCGGTGAAATCGGCGGCTCGGCGGAAGAAGACGCGGCGCAGTTCTATCACGACAGCAAGTGCAAGAAGCCTCTGGTCGGCTTCGTTGCGGGGGCCACCGCGCCACCCGGACGACGTATGGGCCACGCGGGGGCGATTATCGCAGGTGGGGACCATACCGCCGCCGAG
>JAFGWD010000314.1 GCA_016937315.1 Rhodospirillaceae bacterium | reverse complement strand
GTCGGCGGTGAGATCCGGGCGGGTGATGGCCTCGTAGCGCAGTCGGTCGCAGGCGTCGGACGCGTTGGAAATCAGCTCACGCAGGAAGATATCTTTCTGCGAATAGAGCGCATGCACGACGAGATCCAACAGCTTGGTGACTTCCGCCTGAAAATGCAGGGTTTCCACCGTCATGGCGTGACTGTACTCCAACAATGTATAACGAAATATCTGGTCAGGCATGTAAGGGCGAGAGCGCGGACCTGTCAATGCCTCGGTGTTGTCGTTTTGCCCTGGACAAGGCGCGGGATAGCCCGCAGTCTCGCCAACCATGACAGGCTATGATTCTTCTCGCCCGCGCATTGCCGCAATCCTGGGCCCCACCAACACTGGCAAGACCCATTATGCGATGGATCGCCTGATGGCGCATCGGTCCGGGATGATTGGTTTTCCGCTGCGTTTGTTGGCGCGTGAAAACTATGACCGTGTGGTGCGCCTTCGTGGCGCGGCGCAGGTTGCCCTGGTGACGGGTGAAGAAAAAATCATTCCGCCCTCGCCCCGCTACTTCATTTGCACGGTCGAAGCGATGCCTTTGGATCGTCCCGTCGCGTTCTTGGCAGTGGATGAGATCCAAATGTGCGCTGATCCCGAGCGTGGACATGTGTTCACGGACCGCTTGCTGCATGCGCGGGGGATTTCAGAAACGCTGTTTCTGGGCTCTGACACCATGCGGGGGTTGATTTCCCGGCTGATTCCGGGGGTGGAGATTCAGACCCGACCCCGTTTGTCGCAGTTGAGCTTCGCGGGGTCGAAAAAGCTGACGCGGTTGCCTCGTCGGACAGCGGTGGTGGCGTTTTCTGCCGCCGATGTCTACGCTATTGCCGATATGGTGCGGCGGCATCGTGGGGGCGCTGCGGTGGTGTTGGGGGCTTTGAGCCCACGCACCCGCAATGCTCAGGTGGAAATGTATCAGTCCGGAGAAGTGGACTTTTTGGTTGCCACGGACGCCATTGGCATGGGCCTCAACATGGATATCGACCATGTTGCCTTTGCCCAGACAGTGAAATTTGATGGCGCCGCGCCGCGTCATTTGTCGGCGGCGGAGGTTGGTCAGATTGCGGGCCGCGCTGGCCGTGCTATGAATGATGGAACATTTGGGACCACGGCGGATGCCTCTGGATTTGATGCGGAAGTCATAGAGCGCGTCGAGTCTCACGACTTTCGTGCAGTTAGGGGTTTGTTTTGGCGCAATCGTGTGTTGAAATTCCAGTCCATTGAGGTTCTTTTGCAGAGTCTGCTGGTGCCGCCGCCAGGGGCAGAGTTTTTGCGGGCACGGCGGGCCGATGACGTGGTGGCTTTGGAGACATTGACCCGTGATGACGGGGTGGCAGCGCGTGCTAAGCATCCGGATCGAGTTCGCTTGTTGTGGGATGTCTGTCAGATTCCTGACTTCCAGAAAATCATGCCAGAGGCGCACTCCCGCTTGCTTCGCCGCTTGTTTTTGTATTTGACCGAGGATGCAGGGGTGATTCCTGATGCGTTTCTAGGTCGGCATTTGGCACGAATTGATCGCACCGATGGGGATATTGTTCACTTATCGCAAAGAATCGCGCAAATTCGCGTCTGGACTACGGTCGCAAACCATGCTGGATGGGTTTCTGACACGAAACATTGGCGAGAATGCACAAGACAGATTGAAGACCGCCTATCGGATGCGCTACATGACCGTCTGACGCAAAAGTTTGTGGATCGCCGCACCGCCATCCTGTTAAGTCGCTTGAAGGGGCAAAGTACGTTGGAAGCAACCGTCACGCCGAACGGGGACGTTCATATCGAAGGCCAACGCGTTGGTCGTATCGAGGGGCTGGGTTTCATCGCTGAGTTGGATGGAGCCTCGGATCAGGCCGAGAAGGTCGTCGCTATCGCCGCATCCAAGGCGCTACGCGGAGAAATCGCGGCACGTGCACAAGCTCTGTCCATAGCTCCGGATGCGACGTTCTCGTTGTCGGATGCAGGGGATGTGGCTTGGCATGGGACGCCGGTGGCGCATTTGATTGCCGGGGCTTCGCGCTTGAAGCCTAGAGTCGAGGTCCTGTCCAACGATCTTTTGGATGAACACCTGATTGATCTGGTCCGCACGCGGGTCCAGGGCTGGGTGGAATCACAGGTGCATGGCGTGCTGCGGCCGTTGGCAACCCTGGCAGAAGCGGAGCTGACCGGCCTTATTCGCGGCATTGCGTTTCGTCTGGTGGAAGCAGGCGGTACGGTTCGGCGTGGGGCTCTGGGTGGGGACCTGGCGCATGTGACCGATGAAGATCGCAAGGCGATGGGCAAGTTGGGTGTGCGGTTCGGGGTGGAAACGGTCTATTTGCCGGACATGCTGAAACCGGCAGCGCAGCGTCTGTTGCTGATTTTGACGGCGATTGATCGCAAGGTGGATGATGTTGCCGCTTTTGTTGCGTCCCACTCGCCGCTGACGCCGGGTCAGGTGTCGTTTCCGTTGGCCGAAGGGGTGACTGCCGAATGGGTGGAACTTCAGGGCTATCGCGTTTTTGACCGCCGTGCCGCACGCGTCGATATGCTGGAACGGTTTGCGGCGGAGGTCCGTCGCTTCCTGCGGGATGAGGCCTTGACCACCAAGGTCGATAGTACCCAGCCGAAGGCTAAGGCTGCTGCTGATGCCACCGTTGGTGCCATTGCCGAGGCGGCAGGTGAGGCGGCTCAGCTTACGCTTGATGTGGTTGTGGCGGAAGACGCCGTGTCTGCTGTTATTGAAGCGTCTGCGGTGCTTCCGGCAGAGGGTGGTGATGTCGTTGCCGTGGTTGCCGAAGCTGTGCCAGTGGCCTCCGAAGACGCGCCAGCAGAACCCGAGAAGCCCGCTGCGCCACAAGGGGCAAAAATTTTGCCGCCGGCCTTGATGTCGTTGTTGGGTGTGGGGGCTGATGACACCAGGGCGATTCTGAGCACGTTGGGCTATCGCGTTACCGACGCGCGGGAAGGTTTGGCGGTGCAACCGAAGAAGAATCCGAAAAAGCGGTTCTCCGGTCCAAAGCGTCCGCCCCAGGCTGAGGCCACGACGCCCCATGTTGAAGGCGATGTTGCCGCTCCGCGTGCGGAGCGCCCGGCGCGTTCGGATCGTCCGAAACGCACGGATCGTCCCCAGCGCAGCGGAGAGCAGGCGGACCGTCCGCGTGGACCGCGCTCTGAAAATCGGGGGCCGCGCCCCGAAAATCGGGGGCCGAGACCCGACGTACGACACGAGTCGGCGAAGCCCGCACGGCGGAATGAGGTTGATCCCGATTCGCCGTTCGCGGTGTTGAAGAACTGGGGTAAGGCTAAGACGGAGTCGTAATGGTCGAAGCCGGTGATGCGCCGCGCCTGGACAAGTGGTTGTGGTTTGCACGCTTCGTGAAAACCCGCAGTTTGGCACAGACGCTATGTGCTGCGGGTCATGTGCAGGTCAATGGTCAAACGGTGCGGCGTGGGCATCAAAAGGTTCGCTTGGGTGATGATGTTGCGTTTCTGCTGGGAGACGTGCGACGCAGCGTGACGGTGGCGGCGTTTGGTGTGCGGCGCGGTCCGGCACCGGAAGCGCAGGCGTTGTATATCGAATCCAATCCGCCGGTTTTCCTGAAACCCAGTGATGACCGCCCTGTGGTGCGCCGTGATCGGGGGACGGAGCGGCCACCCAAACGCGAACGCCGCTTGACGGATGCGCTGATCCACCCATTTATCGAATGACGCCACCGCGTAATGCGAGGTTTTGGCAAGCTTATGCTGCATGGCGTTGGCCTGCTCCGCACAGGTTTGGAGTGGGTCTGTGCATCAAAGCCGTGCGCCCAAAGGAGTGTTCCGACCATGCCCTATGTCGTGACGGATGGTTGTATCAAGTGCAAATTCATGGATTGTGTCGAAGTGTGTCCCGTGGATTGTTTCTATGAAGGCGAGAACATGCTGGTGATCAATCCCAGCGAATGCATCGACTGCGGTGTGTGCGAACCGGAATGTCCGGCAGAAGCGATTTTTCCCGACAGTGATGACGCGGCGGCAAAGTGGCTGGAGATCAATCGCGACTATGCCGAAAAGTGGCCGAATATCTCCGCTAAGGGTGAGCCTCCGGCGGACGCCGAGGACTGGAAGGGCAAACCCGATAAGGCCGCGATGCTCAGCCCCAAGCCAGCACCGCGTTAAGTTGCCTGAGTCTTGATTTTCCCAACGAAACATCTTGAAAGTTTCACGTTTTTGCGATAGCGCACGAAACCCCGGATTTCCGGTGGTTTTTGCTCGTCCGGTGTGATATACAATTCGAGCTGCGTCGCGGCGACTTCCCTTGCTGTCGTATCGGAAGTCCGGACGCGAATTTTTTTGATACCGACAGTGCAAACAGACCCGCGATTGGATCGCTTCTGATCGTGAGTGGTGGGTTCGTGTCGGGGATGGCGTGGCGCCGGTCGGGACGCCGATGCCGTTGGGCCATACAGTGCGGGGGCGATTTCCGACCGCCCTTGCCGTGATACGGGAAGAGAGACGAATGTCCAAGGAACAGTTCAAGGCCGGTGATCACGTGGTGTACCCGACGCATGGCGTCGGTAATGTTCTGGCGGTCGAATTGCAAAGGGTCGGCGGCATGGAGCTGGAGCTGATCGTTATTGCATTCGAACAGGATCGTATGACGCTGAAAGTGCCGGTGATGAAGGCGCAGCAGGCGGGTTTGCGTAAACTGTCGAATAAGAAAGTCATGCAGACGGCTTTGACCACGTTGAAGGGCCGTGCCACTGTGCGCCGCGCCATGTGGTCGCGTCGTGCTCAGGAATATGAGGCCAAAATCAATTCCGGCGACCCAGTTTCGATTGCCGAAGTGGTGCGTGATCTGCATCGCAATGCACGAAATGCAGAACAGTCCTACAGTGAGCGCCAGATCTATGAGCAGGCTCTGGAACGCTTGGCGCATGAGGTTGCGGCAGTCGAAGAGATCGACCACGACGAAGCAACGCGTCGTCTGGAAACCCTTCTCGAAGCGGCCTGAGCCTGTCTCGTTCTGCCGTTTTCCAAAAACCCCCGCGACACACGTTGTCGCGGGGGTTTTTGCGGTGTAAAACCAACAGTAGAAGTTCAATGTGAGGGCCGAAATGGCACAGGCCGAGGTCTGGCATACGTTTCCCGAGCCGGGGCGCACCTGGGTGATTGGTGCGGTGCATGGCGAAATGGCGCGTTTGCGCCAGGTCCATGACGAAATTTCTCGCCAGTATCGACCTGGCGATCGCCTTGTCTATGCCGGGAACTTGATGGGGTATGGCCCGGATGTCGTTGGGACCTTGAACGAAGCGCTTTTGTTTCGTCGTGCCGTAATGGCGCGCTTTGATACCGATCCAGAAGACATTGTGATGTTGCGTGGTGCCCAAGAAGAAATGTGGCGCAAACTGCTGCAATTGCACTTTGCTCCGGACCCCGTGACGGTTCTGGAATGGATGCTGGGGCGTGGTGTGACGGCGAGCTTATCCGCTTATGGCTTAAGTGCCGAAGCTGCCCTGGATGCGGCGCAGGAGGGACGTACGGCGTTATCGCGGTGGACGGGGCATGCGGCCGATCAGATGGATGACCACGATGGGCACCGTCAGTTGATGGCGCATTTACGGCATGCGGTTGTGGTCAAGGATGGTTCGTTGCTGGTGGTTAATGCCGGTTTTGACCGTGGCGTTGCCTTGGATAAACAGCTCGACTCTTTCTGGTGGGGTGGCGCTGATTTTAGCTCTCTGACACCAGAATCCAGCGGCTATCGGTTGGCCGTGCGTGGCGCCACCCATGGCGCATTTGGGGTGCGTTTTGGGCGACATACGGTGACTTTGGACGGTGGTGCTGGACGTGGTGGGACGGTGTGCGCTGCGTTGTTCGGGCAGGAAGGCAATACGGTTCAAGTTATTGAGGCTTAAAATCCCTGTTACCCCACGGGTCTGAGGGGTGACAGGGCGTCAACGCGACAAGATGTTTTGGATATCACCGACAACCTTGGCGTCGTCTTCCCTTGGAAGGAAGATGAAATTGTTGATGTAGCGTGAACATGCCATAAGGCTGGGGTCTTGCATGGTTTCAGGGTCGAAATCCACCATCGGGTGGAGCTCTCCAGAGGCTATGAAATACGATGTGTACGCAAGGGATTGGAACATCTCTGAAATTCGCTCACGCCCCCCCGGTGCATGCCGGTCCTCAATCTCAATCAAGATGCGCGGGCGACAGCGTTCGATGGTCTTTTGTGCGCCGTCGAGGACTGCTTCCTCATGGCCTTCGACGTCGATTTTTATCAAGCCCACCTGTCCTTGATAAATCTCGTCCAGGCGTTCGGTGCGGACGGTGATGTCCATCCCGCAGGCACTTTTGGTGGCGGAAAGACTGGACAAGGGAGTCACGAGTTTTCCCCCGGCCTTTGGGATGTGTAGGGGCGCGGTTCCAGCGCTTGAGGATAAGGCAAGTTCTTGGACGGTGACGGTGCCGGCGAACTTCTTGACCAGACGCTCGGCCATCCAGGGAATCGGTTCAAAGGCGTAGACGTGGGCTGCGTGTTGACGCAGAAACAGGCTGTAGCAACCGACATTGGCTCCGATGTCTATGGCGTCTTGCTGTGGACGGCACAGAGCCTCCAAAATCCGCAGTTCGGCCTCTCCCTTCCTAAGGAAATAGATCTCTTCTGCGAGGAGCATGATGCGCTTTGGGATGATCAAGGAGGCAACGCGATGAATGGACTTCAAGACCGAATGCATAAACAGGGTGCCCCTGAAAAAAAAGCTGGTGTTGCGTGGCGGCATGTAACACCTCGCTTGTATAAGATACACGTCGTTGCGGCTTCGTCTAGTGACGGCCGGTCTTTCGGGTGAGGTGATGTGGAGTGAGCGGAGGTCAGGGTGCGGTGGCGACGACCCGGACGGGAGCGCCATCGCATCGGAGCTTGGCCGGAATCGCGGTGACGTGAAAGGCGCTGATTCCAAGCAACGCCTCTAAATTATTGAGATTCTCGACGAGTAAAATGTTCTGGGATAACAAGGCGTGGTGCACGGGAAAGGGATCGGTATCGGGTGACGGAGTGTCGAGTCCGAGGATCGCGACTTTCGCCTCGACCAGGCGGTCTGCGAACGTTGAATCGACTTCTGGAAAGGTTCGGTAATAGTCCGGTTCGCGGAAGAGCTTATATCGGCCGGTTAGAACGAGGACGATATCGCCGTCTTCCAATGGGACGCCATTCAGCAAGTCGCCTGTAATCCTGTCGTGTCCTCTGGCGTCGATCAGGTGGCCTCGTCCGAAAAACTGAGAGACCGGGATATCGGACACACACGCCCCGCCAG
>JAFGWD010000313.1 GCA_016937315.1 Rhodospirillaceae bacterium | reverse complement strand
GTCTGCCAGCTTGATGTCCGGCAGAGTGTCGGCAATCGCAGCCACAGCCTTACACCCAGCTTGCAACGACTCTGCCGTGCGGAACACCGCTGCGTCTTTTTGCATGGCCATTTGCATATCCAAACGGATATCGGCCACCGAACGCGAACCCGCCGCATGACGCAGACGGTCAAAACGCGACACAGCCAGATCGTCGGCACCCTTGGGCAACGGCTTATGCGGCGTGCCAGGCTTCAAGATTTCGGCCGTCCGAATCGCGGCAGCGCGGCCAAAGACCACAATGTCGAGAAGCGAATTACAGCCCAAACGATTGGCACCATGCACCGACACACAAGCAGCTTCGCCAACCGCCATCAGACCGGGGCAAACCGCATCAGGATTCTTCGCGGTCGGATTCAAGACCTCGCCCAAGTAGTTGGTGGGAATACCACCCATGTTGTAGTGCACGGTCGGCAATACCGGGATCGGCTCCTTCACCGCATCGACACCCGAAAAGATTTTCGCGGTTTCGGTGATACCCGGCAGCATCTTGTGCAGAACGTCGCCACCCAAGTGCTCAAGATGAAGATCGATATGATCCTTCTTCGGACCGCAACCACGACCTTCGCGAATTTCGATGGTCATCGCACGGCTCACCACGTCGCGGGAAGCCAAGTCCTTCGCTGTCGGCGCGTACCGCTCCATGAAGCGTTCGCCCTCGGAGTTCGTCAGATATCCGCCTTCACCGCGAGCACCCTCAGTGATCAGGCAGCCCGCTGTGTAAATGCCGGTCGGGTGAAACTGAACGAATTCCATATCCTGCAATGGCAGACCCGCACGGGCCACCATGCCATTGCCATCGCCGGTGCAAGTATGCGCTGACGTGCACGAGAAGTACGAACGTCCATACCCGCCAGTGGCTAGAACCACCATATTGGCGCGGAAGCGGTGCAATGTGCCATCCGCCAAATTCCAAACGATCACGCCACGGCACGTTCCCTTGTCCATGATCAGATCAATGGCGAAGTATTCAATGAAGAATTCGGCATCGTGCTTCAGGCTCTGCTGGTACAGAGCATGCAAAATGGCATGACCGGTCCGGTCCGCCGCCGCGCACGCACGCGGAACCGGTGCCGCGCCAAAATCACGCATGTGACCGCCAAACGGACGCTGATAGATCTTGCCTTCCTTGGTGCGCGAGAACGGAACCCCGAAGTGTTCCAGTTCATAAACAGCGGGAACCGCTTCGCGGCACATGTATTCAATCGCGTCCTGGTCGCCCAACCAATCGGCACCCTTGACGGTGTCGTACATGTGCCAATTCCAGTTGTCCTCGCCCATGTTAGCCAAGGACGCGGCAACCCCGCCCTGCGCCGCCACGGTGTGACTGCGAGTCGGGAAAATTTTGGTGACACACGCGGTTTTCAGGCCCGCCTGGACCATGCCCAGGGTGGCGCGCAAACCCGCGCCGCCGGCGCCGACGACCACGACGTCATATTCATGATCGATGAGTTCATAGGCAGACATCGTGCGTTAGCCCCCCAAGGCAACAATCAAAACAGAAACGACGGAGAAGATGCCGAGCGCAAAGGCCGCCAGATTAAGAAAAATCCGTACCGCAACCTGCACGCAGCGCGGTTCGACATAATCCTCAACGATGACTTCCATACCCATCTTGCCATGCAAAAAGGCCGCACAGATAAACGCGATCATCAGACCGGCGTTCCAAGGCTTTCCCATCCACGCAGAAAACGTTTCATAGTCCGCGCCTGCGACGCTAATCACGCCGGTGGCGAACCACAGGGTCAGCGGCACCAAGGCAATCGCGGTCAGGCGTTCCACCCACCAGTGGTGGAAACCATCCTTCGCGGACCCAAGACCGCGTGCACGACCCAATGCGGAGCGCATTATAGCCATTTTGTCCTCCTCCCCTTAGACGCTCAAGCCGACGACCCAGGCAATCAACGTCAAGCCAAAAGCACAACCGACCATGACGTAGCCCGACTGATAGATCGACTTCAAATCGATCATCCGGCTGGTATCCCAGGTCATGTGCCGGACGCCATTGCACATGTGATAAAACAGCGCAAACGACCAGCCAAAGATCAGCAGGTAGCCAAACCAAGACCCCAGGAAGTTCATCGCGGCATCATAGGCTTTCGGACCAGAAGCCGCAGACCCAATCCAATAGACGAACAACAGCGTCCCGACGAACAACGCCGCGCCAAAGATGCGGTGCAAGATCGACAGGAACGAGGTCAACGCAAACATATTATAAACTTGGAGGTGGGGAGAAATAGGCCCACCTCGATTGATTTTTTCTTCCAGCAACGTCATGACGGAGCGCCCCTCTTGATGAGTGGAGGCGGAAAAGGATACCGGACCTCTGAAGTCCCCTTTTCCATCAGAATTCACGCGGCAGATCAAAGCCCTGCCAAACAAACTATGCACGATGGACCGCCGAAGTCAACGACCGTACCGCGCCTGCCTCTTACATACTTAGTCATAAACAGTCAAGACAAAGGACATACTTTAGAGGCATTCTTACACTGAGACTGCCGCATCACCTCTCCTCTCGGCAATGGCTTCCGCCAATGCCACCAGGCGATGGGCATTATCAACGTGCAGTTGCTCGATCAACTTGCCGTCCAAAACCACCACCCCCCTACCCTGGGCAACGGCTTCGGCATAGGTGGCAATCAACGCACGCGCCTTCAAGACCTCATCCGGAACCGGTGCAAAAATCGCGTTCGCCACGGCAATAGTTTTCGGATGGATCAGCGTTTTTCCATCGAAACCCAGTTGCCGACCCTGCACGCACGCTGCTGCAAAACCGTCATCGTCGGCCAAATCCAAATGCACCCCATCCAAAGCGGCAATGCCAAACGCACGCGCCGCCAGGATGACCAGACCGAAGGATGTCAGGAAAGGTTCACGACCGGAAACGTGTTCGCAGTGCAAATCCTTCGCCAAGTCCGATGTCCCCATCACCAAACCGGCGACATGGGGCGATGCCCCCGCGATTTCAGCGGCCCGTAAGAGTCCCATGGGGGTTTCCATCATGCACCAGATTGGCAAGTCTTCTGGTCCACCCGCCGCCCGCACCGCGACTTGGACCTGACGCACGCTATCGGCGCTTTCCACCTTGGGAATCGCCAACCCATCCAAACCGGATGTCGCAACAGCCGCGATGTCGTCCATGCCCCAGGGCGTGTTCAAGCTGTTGACGCGCACGATCACCTCGCGCTTGCCATAGGGCTTTCCCGTCGCCAAGATTTCCGCGACATTCGCCCGTGCCTCTGGCTTAGCATCCGGAGACACCGCATCCTCCAAATCCAGAATCAAACCATCGGCGGGGAGTCCCTTCGCCTTTTCCAAGGCACGACGGTTAGAGCCGGGCATATAAAGCACGCTGCGGCGCGGACAGACGGAAACGGCCATTGGAACCTCCGGACTTTGCGGATGTGAAGACGGCAAAAAAGATATAACCACGCCACTTTAACCCAAGCCACGATGGTGGCAAGATGCGCGACTTCACACGCACACTCCTTTTTCGTGAACGGGTCCCCTTGATGAGTATTCTGTCCATCCAGTCCCACGTCGCTTTCGGCCATGTCGGCAATGATGCGGCCGTGTTCCCTCTGCAATTGATGGGACACGAGGTCTGGCCAATCCACACCGTGCAATTTTCCAACCACACCGGCTATGGCGCGTGGACCGGGCAGGTCTTTGACGCGGCGATTGTCGGGGAATTGCTGGAAGGAATCGCCGCACGCGGCGCAATACCAGCCTGCCGTGCTGTTTTATCGGGGTACATGGGCAGCGCCGCCATCGTTGACGAAGTCACCAACGCCGTGGCCAAGGTCCGAGCCGCCAACCCGGATGCGATTTACTGCTGCGACCCGGTGATGGGCGATGTTGGGCGCGGTATCTTCGTACAACCCGGCATTCCTGAGATCCTAATCGACACCGCGATTCCACTGGCCGACATTGTCACACCCAATCAATTCGAATTGGAACTCATCTCAGGACACAGCATTGCCAGCACCGCCGACGCGGTCGCGGCTGCAAAAAGCCTTCTCGCCCGT
Source organism: Rhodospirillaceae bacterium (assembly GCA_016937315.1). Lineage (GTDB taxonomy): Bacteria > Pseudomonadota > Alphaproteobacteria > Rhodospirillales > Rhodospirillaceae > Oleispirillum. The sequence goes on along the minus strand of JAFGWD010000313.1, from coordinate 575 downwards.
GGGCCGAAAGTGGTGGTGGTGACCAGCCTGACCACCGCCGAGGCGAATCCTGCTGACATCCGTGTTCTTGCCGTCACCGCCGATGGCGCATGGACCGTCACCACGCCCCTGCTCGATTTTCCCATCCCCCTCAACGGCGCGGGCGACACCCTGTCAGCTTTGTTCCTGGGCCACACCTTGAATGGCCGGTCTGTCCCCGATGCTCTATCCGCAACGGTTTCCGGTCTGTTTCAGGTGTTTACAGACACCCAAAGCGCCGGAACCCGCGAGTTGCAACTGGTCACCACCGGAGCAAAGATGTTGGCCCCCGACCTAACCTTCACCGCGACACCGCTTTAGTCTTCTTCCCCCATGGCAATCAGGGTCGCGTTGCCTCCGGCAGCGGCGGTATTGGTGGAAAGGGTCTGTTCCAGAGCAAACCGCAACAGATAGCCGGGACCACCCGCCTTCGGCCCGGTCCCAGACAGACCCGAGCCTCCAAATGGTTGCACCCCGACCACGGCACCGATCATGTTGCGATTGATATAGATATTGCCAACGGAGAGCTGCTCGGAAATCCGCCGCACCGTGGCCTC
>JAFGWD010000312.1 GCA_016937315.1 Rhodospirillaceae bacterium | reverse complement strand
GTTTGATGGCGGAAAAGGCGGCGAACTATGGGCCGGCGACCATGCGTATGGTCGAAAAATCCCTAGTCCTGCAGATCTTGGACCAAACCTGGAAGGAGCACCTGTTGGGGTTGGACCATTTGCGCCAGGGGATTGGTTTGCGGGCTTATGGCCAGCGAGACCCGCTGAATGAGTACAAGCAAGAAGCCTTCGATATGTTTCAGCACATGCTGGGCCTGTACCGCGAACGCGTGACCACCATGTTGTGCCGTATCGAGTTGCGTTTCGAAGAACCGCCGGAGATGCCTGCCGGACCGGAGTCTGCGCTGGATTTGCCGGATGGTGTGGACCCATCCGATCCGTCTACCTGGGGGCGGGTGTCGCGTAACGCTTCATGTCCGTGTGGTTCTGGCAAGAAGTTCAAGCACTGTCACGGCAAAGTGTGATACTATGGAGCAATTCTAAAGCGGTGGAGTCTGGGCTATGGATGTGACGGCGGCGGTGGTTGTGAATCAGGCGCAATTCCAGCAAACGCTGGCGATTGCTGCGATGCAGCAGACGGCAGCGGCGGCACAGTCTGTGGTGGCGGTTTTGGATGCAAGTGCTGAACAGTTGCAACCTGCGCTGAATGCGTCGTCGGTTCCATCCGGTCAGACGGGTCAGCTTCTCGATATTTTGGCGTAAAACCCAAAATCATCCTGCTTCACGGGGCCGCCTTTGGGCGGCCCTTTGCGTTTCAGGACACCGTGGTGTCGCTGGGCGGGGTAAAGCGTTCCGGTGTGTTCTCAGGCAAGGTTTCGACATAAACCGATTGACTGGGGAAGGCAAAGGCAGTGCCAGCCTGAACCACGATGTCCTTGACGCGATAGGCCAGAGCCTCTTTGACGCGCAACCACTCCCCCCACTCTGTGGTGCGGGTGAAGCAATAGACCAGAATATCAATGGAGGAATCTGAGAACTTATCGATGCGGACGAACAGTGGGGCATCGGGAGGTTGTGCAATGTCGCTGTTGCCACGCAAATAGGCATCAATGTCATCTCGGATGGTGCGTAATTGGCGGATTGAGGTGCGGTATTCAACGCCGATCGTCCAGTTGATGCGGCGGTAGGTCATTTGGCTGAAATTTGTCACCGCATGGTCGGACAGGGCGGTGTTCGGCACGTAAACCGGGGCTTTGTCGAAGCGTCGGATCAGGGTGGAGCGAAAGCCGATGGTCTCCACCACGCCTTCGACAACGCCATCAACGCGCACCCAGTCTCCGGGGTTGAAACGTTTCTCCGCAATGATCAAAAGGCCGGATATCAGGTTTTTGAATAGGTCCTGGGCCCCCAAGGCGACGGCGACGCCGAACAGCCCGAAACCAGCGAGGATGGGGCCAACCCGGACCCCCCACAAATCCAGGATGGTTGCGGCACCGATCATCACGACCAACAGCTTGACCGCCTTGATCGTCCAAGTCATCAACGAGACCGAGAAAATACGTTGCAGGTGGTTGAACACGAAGGACATCGGTTCGACCAAGACGTAGAGAATCCAGAAAATATTAAAGGCCAGAAGCGACCGTACGATGGTCATGTGAATGGACGCAAAGTCCTTGGTGAAGTGCATATGTTTCCCGGCAATCAGCAGGCCGATGATGAAGGGGATGCCGCGAAGGGGGCCACGAAGGGCATCCAGCGCCTGGGCGCGTCGCCCCCGTGCGCTGGGGGCACGGTTTGCAATACGTTTCAGAACTTGGTTGCTGATCAAGCGGCGAAACAGGATGAATGCCCCCAGGATAGCGAACGATTCCAGGGTGCGTCGCATATCTGGTCCCCACAGGTCGGCAAGACGGAAGTCGAGGATAGCTTGGCCAGTCTCTGTGACGGCGCGGGAAAGGGTTTCGGAGGCGGTCAAAGTCGGGACTCCCGGTTGCCGTGAAGGCACTTGTTGAGGACGTGAAAATACCTTAAACTTACGCTGGGCGCGTGTCGCTGACCTTGTTTATGCGGCGCGGTATTTCTGGGCACATGGGATACCTAGAATGGAAACCAATGGTATCAAGTCAAGCGGTGCAATCCGCCCTCAGGACCTCGGCTCTCGGCCGCAGGTTCGGCGTGTCGCGGCGTCGACGGATGCCTCATCTTCGTCAGGCGGCTCGCAACAGGCGGTCAGCCGTCGAGTCCCGGAAACCCAGAATATGGTTTCCGCCAATGGTCGTGTCTATGACCGTTCCGCCGCACGCGGCACCTATCTCAACATTCTTGTCTGACGTATCTGGCGGAGTTGGTCCGGGTATTGATATGTGAGTGCTGTTGGCGCGAGGCATTTTGCTTCACGCGTCCGGTAGCAGGTCCATAAGGCTGCGGGCGTAGTCGCGGGCGGAGAACGGACGCAGGTCCTCGGCGGCCTCGCCAACCCCCACAAAGTGCACAGGCAGCCCGTGTTTTTCGGCCAAGGAGACGACGACTCCGCCCTTGGCCGTGCCATCCAGTTTGGTCAGCGCCAAGCCGTTGACGGCGACCATCTGGCGGAAAATATCCACCTGTCG